>JAFGJA010000316.1 GCA_016929355.1 Anaerolineae bacterium
ATGTATTGACTTTGAATTACGCGCTGGTTAAGGTTGTAATGAGAGCATAGTGGGAAACCACCTTGGGATTCAGATGAAAGATTCCAGGGTTAAACACGGTTTAGCAAGGTAGGAGGGTTAACCTGTCATGAAAAATATGAAGCGCAGTATAAGCATTCTCGTGCTACTCACCCTATTGATCGCCGCGCCTGCGATCACCGCCACGCAAGCACAGCAGCAAGATACAGCCGCGTGCCCGGCGCTCACTCTTCAGGCATTAGAAGCCACCCAGTCACTCTGCACGGACGCCACCAATAATGAGGCGTGCTATGGGCATGTGATGCTCGATGCCCAACCTCAACCGAATGTAACCAATTTTAAGTTTGATACCGCAGGTGACATCGCCAATGTTGCGGATATGGCTTCGCTGCGCCTCAGCGCAATGGATACCACCCAGTCGCTGTGGGGCGTGGCGTTGATGCGGCTTCAGGTGAATGTGATGGGTAACGCGACCCGCGAACCCGCCATGCTGCTTCTATTCGGTGATGTGTCGATCACCAATCAAGCCAACACTGCACCTGCGGTAACATTGCCCGCCACCGTTAACACTGATGGTCGAGTCGCCCGGCTGCGCAGCACGCCCGATGGGTTGTATCTCGCCGCACTCGATAACGGCGCAACCACCACCGCGACAGGCCGCAGCGAAAGCGGACTCTGGATTCGCGTTGAACTGGATTCGGGGCGCGCCGCGTGGATCGCGCGGGAACTGCTGGCCGCCGACGCCGCGCTTGATACGTTGGCTGTCGTTGAGGCCAGGTCTGCGCTGTATGCGCCGATGCAAGCCTTTTATATGACCAGTGGCGTAGATGATGCCGCCTGCCCCGAAGCGCCCAACAGTGGCCTGATGATCCAGACCCCGGAAGGCGTCGCGCAACTCACTTTCTTGATTAATGAAGTTGATATTCAACTCGGTTCAACCGTCTTCTTCCAGGCGCAGCCCGGCAATACCATGACAATTAGTGTGGTCGAAGGTCAGGCCGCCGTGACCGCGAATGGTGTAACCACCGTTGCCACCGCCGGATCGCAGATCACGGTCCCGCTTGATGCGAACGGCGTCGCGGCGGGCGCACCCAGTCTGCCCCGCGCCTACGATCCCGCCACAGTCTCAGGACTGCCCACCTCATTCATGGACGATCCGGTCCCCGTAGCCGATCCGATCAGTGACACCGATCTGGCCGCATTACTCGCCAACCAACCGGGTAACGATGCAGATGGTGACGGTGTGCAGGACCATAAAGTCCTCGTATGCCACAACGGGATCACGCTGGAAATTGATGAAAGCGCGCTAGACGCCCATCTCGCGCAGGGCGATACGGAAGGGGCATGTGATAACACCACCGTTGGCGATGATGACGATGATGTCACAATTGGGGATGACGACGGCGCTGATAAGGTAACGATCTGCCATAATGGACGTACAATTGATGTCAGTCAGAATGCGTTGCAGTCATTCCTGGATCGTGGCGCGACCATTGGCGCGTGCCCCTAAACTCACTTGACGTATAGCGCTCCGGCGCTTATCTCCACAGCTACTAACGCACTCGTGGCTAATCCGCTCCGAGTGCGTTACATTTGGGGGAACATGGGGGATGATCCGTCCCTATTTTTTGGCAAAGAAATCAGTATTGATAGGAATGAATATCACTCGATGACACACACCTTACGCGCCCGCGCGATCCTATTCGATCTGGATGGCGTCTTGATTAATTCGGAGCAAGCAGTCGTGGCGAGTTGGCGCGAATGGGCGCTCGCACACGATCTCGATCCTGATGAACTATTACCGCAGGTACATGGGCGGCGTTCGCGGGATACCATCGCCCACATCACCCCGCACCTCGATACCGAGGTCGAAGCACAGCATTTGCTGCAACTGGAAATCGATCATGTAGCTAGCTGCACCGGTTATGCGGGTGCTAAAGCGCTCATTGATGCGCTGGCGGGCCATCCCCACGCGGTGGTGACATCGGGCGAATGGCCGCTTGCCAGCGCGCGCCTGGGACAAGGCGGAATCACGCCGCCTAACGTCTTCGTCACCGCGCATGATGTGACGCACGGCAAACCCGATCCTGAAGGGTATTTGCTGGCCGCGTCAAAATTAGGGATCGCGCCGGAACACTGTATTGTGGTTGAGGATGCCCCGGCGGGTATTCAAGCGGCGAAAACAGGCGGGATGCGCGCGATTGGCGTTGCTACCTCGGTTGATCCGTCCGAACTCACCGCCGCCGATATGGTCGTGCCGGACATCGGCGCGCTGGCGCTGCATTTTGAGGGGGAGTGGATTGTCATAAGCACCCAAACGAATAGATTCCGCCTAATCATCTAGGGGCAAACCAACCCAAACCTCTGGCACGCTGGCCGCCCCCCCCATGATGCGCGTTTGATTGAATTGTTTTTAACCACCCCACCCTAATCGCTAGCCGCCTACGCAGGCGGCGTATGGGGCGATTGCGCGGCGGCGGGCCGCCTGGCGGGTGCTGGCGCGGGTGATGATTCATCAGTGGCGGGGGTTAGCGAGGTCCCTCGCGGCATGAAAATCACACGCGCAACGCGCATCTCATCCATTTCATCCACCACCACATTATACGGCCCAAACACGACCTGATCGCCCTTCGTCGGGATGCGATCCAGGCACTCAGCGACATACCCGCCGATAGTCGAAGAATGTGCCTCACAATTGGGCATCCCGAACCGCTCGATTACTTCATTGAGACTGACGAGGCCATCCAAGACCGATGTCCCTTCGCCTTCGCGGATTGGCGCGGTTTCGGTATCAAATTCGTCCTGCACTTCGCCGACCAACTCTTCGAGAATGTCTTCCATCGTAGCGATCCCGGCCATGCCGCCGTATTCATCGACGACAACCGTGAAATGCGTTTGCGCGCGCTGCATCTGCTCTAAGACGCGATCCACACTCGCCATTTCTGGGAAAAATAACGGGGTACGCAGCACCGTGTTAAAATCGAAATCCTGATTCCCGGTCAGCAGGTCCGGTTTATGTACAATCTTATCGAGCAAATCTTTCGCGTGCAGCACACCCACCACATGATCAATCGAATCGCGGTACACTGGGTAACGCGAATAGGGGCCGGTAGAGACTTTTTCCAGCAGTTCGGGCAGCGTAATATGCAAAGAAATGCCCTCGACTTCCACGCGCGGCTGCATCACTTCGCGGATATGAATCTCGCGGAAATCAAACACGCGATGCAAAAGTCGTTCCTCCGAATCTTCAAGCACCCCCGCCTCATGTGCCGACTGAACCAGCATCAGCAGTTCTTCCGCCGAATGGACCTGTTCATGACCACTGGCCGGTTCAAACCCCATCAACCGCACAACGCCATTACCAACAGTATTCATCAGCCAGATCACCGGGCGAAACAGGTGAAAAAACATCGTCGTGGGCCGCGCCACAATGATCGAAGTTCCTTCCGGGCGCTGCAAGGCAATCGACTTCGGCGCGAGTTCGCCCAAGACAATGTGCAATGTTGTCACCAGCGAAAACGCGACTGCAATCGAAATACTATGCATGGCGGCCCCCACCAGATCGTGTGGCAAAATTGCTTCCAACACCGGATCGATGAGGTGGGCCATGGCCGGTTCGCCGATCCACCCCAAACCGAGACTCGCCAGCGTAATGCCCAACTGTGTAGCGGCAATGTAATTATCCAGGTGATTGATCGCGTCCTGGGCGACCTGTGCGCCCACATGTCCCTCCTCGGCTAATTGGGCAATGCGCGTCCGGCGCGCCCCGACCAGAGAAAACTCCGCCGCCACAAAAAAGCCGTTAACAAACACTAACCCCAAAACGGCCAGCAAACCTAACACGGTTGACATGATTGCTCTCTTTATTGTACGTAACACGTTTGCCCCTAACGATAGCAAACCATGTCCGATCCGACAAGCGGAAGTCTAGTGGGTTGCGCACAGGGGCAGCCCGGCGATCACCGCCGCCCCTAACGCCCGCCCACATTCGGCTTTCTTCTAAACGCAACCTATGCTATCCTGCAACTACTTCCCGTAGTTATTTGACCGTATTTTTTGGAGGCACAAGCACATGGTTCCCACATCAACCCTCGCTCAAACAAGTTTATTTGCCGATCTGTCTGACGCTCAACTCGAAAAATTTGCCGCGCTAGCCGCCGAAGTCGCCTATGCTGAAGGTGACACCATTTTCGAAGAAGGTGCGGAAGCGTGCTGCCTGTATATTCTGCTGGATGGCAAAGTCAACATCCACACGCAGCTCACCTCCCGCCCGGAAAAAATTTCGATTGCCATCATCAACCAACCGGGGCGCGTGATCGGTTGGTCGGGCTTTCTGGCAGAAGCGCGCTACACGGGCAGCGCCACCTGCCAGGAAGCAAGCTGTTTGCTGGAATTCGACGGTCCGGCATTTATGCAAGTTCTCAACGACGATCCCGCACTGGGCTTTATCGTCATGCGCCGCATCACGGATGTGATTAGCAACCGGTTACGCAACTTGCAACGGTTCGTACTCAAGACGCTGTAAACGCAGCTATATTTTACGCTACGTAAGGAGTTTTTCACTCGATGGATGCACTTGAAGCTATTCGCACCCGGCGCAGTATCCGGCGTTATACCGGCGATCCGATCCCGCGCGCCGACCTGGAAACAATTGTGGATGCGGGGCGACTAGCCGCGTCCGGCTACAACGCGCAGCCCTGGGAGTTTGTCGTGGTGACAGATCGGGCGTTGATCGAGAAAATTGCGCTGCACGACTGGATTGCGCAGGCGGGAGCTATGATCGCGGTCGTGTTGGCTACTGAATCGTATTTCTGGCGCGAGGATGGATCAGCCGCCGTACAAAATATGCTGGTCGCCGCGACTGCGCTCGGTTATGGATCGTGCTGGTTGCAGGGCCGCACGGAACGCCACATTCCCGCGATCAAAAAACACCTTAACATCCCGGCTGACAAACATCTGATGACGCTCATCCCGTTAGGCGTTCCCGCCGAAGCGCCGGAAAAAGAGAAAAAGTCACTGGCTGAGGTGCTGCATTGGGAAACGTATCAAGACAAAACCGGTTGACATGACGCCCGATCTGCCGTAGACTGATGAACATGATAAACATGACAAATGCAATCTTGCGCAACCCGGCCCCTAGCACGTTCCATAAGACAGCCTCCCGGCGAGGACCGTCTATGGTGTGATGCCTGCGTAGTGGTTGCCTGACATACATACGCGCGTTACCCGGCGTTCGGACTTTCTCCCGACGCCGGTTTTTTGTTTTTACCCCTCCCCCTACCCCCCTCCCCGTAAACGGAGAGGGGAAATCGGGCACAAACTTGACTCCCCCTCGCCATGCATGGCGAGGGGGCTGGGGGGTGAGGTTTCACAGGAGGATTGACCATGCACATCACCGATCTGTTTACGCGCACGCTGCGTGACGCGCCCGCCGATGCCGATCTCATCAGTCACCAACTCGCCCTCCGCGCGGGCTTGGTACGTCCGGTGGCAGCCGGCATCTACGCGCTGATGCCGTTGGGCACGCGCGTGATCCGCAAAATTGAGGCGATTCTGCGCGACGAACTCGACGCCATCGGCGGGCAGGAAATGCGGATGCCGTTCGTCCACCCCGCCGACATCTGGCGCGCAACGGGACGTTGGGATGCCTTTGGCCCCGTATTGCAAAAATTCAGCACGGACGCGGGGCGCGAATTTGCGCTCGGCCCCACTGCCGAAGAAGTCGTCGCGCAGTTGGCGGTGCGCGAGATCGGGAGTTACAAACAACTGCCGTTGCACGTTTACCAGATCACGACCAAGTACCGCAACGAAGCCCGCCCGCGTGGGGGCTTGGTCCGATTGCGCGAATTCACCATGAAGGACTCCTATTCATTGGACGCCGATTACGCGGGATTGGATCGCTTCTACGCGCGCATTTACCAGGCGTATCTGAACATTTTCGCGCGGGTCGATGTGCCGGTGATCCCCGTGGAAGCGGATACCGGCGCGATGGGCGGACGCACGAGTCACGAATTCGTCATCCCGCACGCAGGCGGCGAAGACACCTTTGCGCGCTGTGA
>JAFGJA010000317.1 GCA_016929355.1 Anaerolineae bacterium
ATTTGAATATCGCGTGCTATAGTCAATTCCTGCTCGATCTGCTTGACTTCGACTTCGTGCAAGCGCGCATTTTGCAGGGCAACGCTGGCTTGATCCGCGAACGCTGCGGCTAATTCGATCTGTTCGGCGGTGAAATGCCCGACCTGATGACTGTTAATATTCAGCACACCCACCGTTTGATCGCGCACGCGCAAGGGAATCCCCATCCAGGCGCGAATCCGGCTGGTGGCGGTAGATTGCCAACGCTCATCTTGCGTCGTGTCCTGAATGACCAGGGGCCGCCCGGTTTGCAGCACTTGATTCGCCGCCTGCGCCTCGTCCAGATCAAATTCAGTGGCTTGATGCTCGTCCACATCCGAACCACGATGCGCCGCGACCACCAGCTTGGAACGGTCCAGCAGCAGCACCGCCGCGCTGTCATACGGCACAATATGCGAAAGTTCCGCCATGATACTGCGCAGCACATCGGCCAGATTCAAGGTGGAATTGAGCGCGCGCGACACTTCCAGCAAAGTACGCGCGGTCTGGCGGCGCTGTACTTCGACCAGATGACGACGCGCCGCACGCACATTCAAACTCCAGGCCACGCCCGCCAGCACCGTGATCAGCAAAATAGCGACACCCGCCAGCACAAAAATCTGTCGCAGATCGAACTCGACGCGGTTCAGGGCGGTATCCACATCGCGGCTGAGGATCACGGCGAAGTCGCGCCCCTGCGTGGTGATCGGCGCGATCACCGCCAGCCGGTCATCGCCCTCCGCCGTATAGTCCTCGATCACGGGTTCGCGGAAACTCACCAATGACGCCAGCGAGATTTTCGCCAGCAGCGACTCAATCGGGATCGTCGCGTTCGCCTGGAACAAGACCTCGTCCCGGTTCAAGACCCACAACTGCCCGCGTGCATCGAGTTCGACAAAACCCATTAGCTGGCTGAACAGCACATCGAGATCGAGATCGTAGACGAGGAAATCGGTTTTGCGCAGATCGGTATACACCGGCGTGATCAGCAGAAATGTGCCTTGATCGGGGTAATCCCGGTGGGAGGCGCGAACTAATTGCGTTTCAATCGGCACATACGTCCCGTCTTTGGTCTGCGCCACCAACTGCGAATCGAGCGCATAGGGGAAACGCTCGCCCGCTTCAATCACGGCGGCCAATGGCTCCGGCCACGCATAGCGCGGTTCGCCACGATACGAAAACACGGCGATGCTGCGGATGATGCCATCCCGCGCTGTACCATGTTCCGCTAACAGGGCTAACGCCTCTTCACGCAAGCGATCCGATGAAGCGGTGTTAATCTCCGGTTGAGCCGAAAGATAGGCAATATCCGCGATCAAGCTGTTGAAATAGGTTTCGGTTTGTTGGGAAAGAGAACTGGCAAGCTGAAGTTCTTGCGACTTAAATTGATCCACAACCGTATCATTGACCAGTTGGGACGCAAAAAACATCGCCAGCCCAATCAGGGCGATGACCACGCCCACAGCCAGAATCACGATCAGATTGACGGAGAAATTGCGTGTCACAACAGTCGCTTTCATGAACTGAATCTGAACAGTCCGTTAACGCGCTTCATTATAACACGATCAGGGCGGTTAAAAATACACAACTTTGTTTAGGGTATTGCGACGCTCACCCCCAATAAACTTTGACGCTCAACTCAGGTAAAGATCGGTCCCAACCTGACTCCCCCTCTCCACACAATGGAAAGGGGGCTGGAGGGTGAGGTGGCATTACTCTGCCGCTTCAAGCGACTCGACGAGCGGATCAAATACATCGACCCGGTAAGCGTTGAATTCTTCCACTGGCGCGTTCACCGACACGACTACCCAATTGCCCACCAGCGACACGAGATAAATCTGTCCTTGCTCTGGACTGTCCGCCACCGTCGGCAGCGCCATAACGCCAATGCCTTGACCGGGATTGAGCCGCCGCACGATCCCGCCCCGCGCTGCTTTAAGAGCCTTGAACGCCGCGCCGAAATCCGTTTCACCGGCAGGAATATGCCATGTTTGCTCGAAATAATCCGCATCACCAGCATAGATGAAGATTTCCGCCGTGCCATCGGTCAGATAGATACGGTTGGCGTCTAAGCGGCTTTGCTCCCAACCATCCGGCGCGACAAACATCACCGGGAACGGTTCAGCAGCTAAGGCTTCCGCCGTTGCCGTAGCTTCCGCCACTATCGCTGTCGCGGTGGCCGGAAAATCAAGCGAAGCAGTAGCCGATGGGGATGGCGGTAAAGTCGGCTGCGGCATCGCCGTCACCGTTTGCACCGCGCTCATAGTGGCGGTGGCATCGCCGACGAGTTTGGTCGCGGTCATCTGCCCGGCTGACAGTGTGGGCGGGGCAACCGTCGCCATCTCCGCCGCCGTTGCGGTGGCATCACCGATGATCTTGGTCGCGGTCATCTGCCCGGCTGACAATGGAGGCGGGACGGGCGTCGGTGACGTATCCGCCGCGCTGAGTGTCGGGGGCAGAGGCGTCGGCGTATAGGTCGGCGTATAAATCGGGGTTGAACCCGCGATCCGTGTCGCGGCCATTGCTGTAGCGGTCCCTTCGTAATGCGCCATGATCGTCGCGTTCTGGAACACACGCGCCGTCGCGGTGATCTCGCCGGGGCTAATGGTCGGTGAGGGCACGAAGACCGGCATATCAATGTCCGATTCCGAAGCCAGTTGCAGCGTGTTCACGATCAATTCAAAATCATTGATCCGGTACGCCGCAATACTGTTCACTGGCGCGGTGGCGGAAACGATCACCCATTCCGCACCAAGCCGTTTCAAATAGACGGCCCCTTCCACGTTATCGCCGCCGACCTGAATCCGCGCGATCTGCCGGTCAAAGTCGAGATCGGCTAACTGCCCGCCCAGACTCTCCGCCAGTGCGACAGATGCCGGATCAAAATCGGTTTCAGTGGCGGGAATGTCCCATTCCTGCTCGAAGTAATCCGCATCACCGGCATAGATGAAAATTTCCGCCGTGTTATCGGTCAGATACCAGGTGTGGCTGTCCATCTGTGCGGGCGCAGTCCACCCCTTCGGAATCTCAAACGCGACGGGGATCGGTTGCGCCGCCTGACTATCAACTGCCACTGTCGGCGAGGGCGTAAGTGTTGGTGTGGGTTGATCGGCGGGCGGTGTTGTTTCCAGCAGGATCGGCCCGGTCACACGCAGCGAGCGGATCAAGGGTTTCATCACAATTTCATCGTACAACGCCAGATTCTTGCCATCCGGGATGCCCAACAGGATCACGGCCCAATCGCCCGTCTCAAATTCGACGCCATAGACCGCCACCGGGATATTATCATCCTCACCGGTACTGAACCCGCGCGTGGCCGGATAATTGGCCTGATCGTAAGGGTAAAAGTTGTCCGCAGACAGACCAGAAAAGTTTTCCATCGTCCCGGTGGGTGAGCCAACTTGATCGAGCAACGCCGAATCAAGCACGGTCACACGCAGCATGATAATCGCGGGGCTGGAAATAATCCCCGATTCCAGATCATCCGGCTCGGTCAAAAAGGCGAGGGATTTGATGGCGACACTCTCATCCGTGCTGGACGAATCTTCCAGGGGCGCTTCGAACCACCCGGCGGGCACATCAAACGCCAGCCCAAGCTGTTCGTTGTTATACGACACCAACGGCACTGCAAAAGGCGTAGGCGTCACGGTGGGCGTGATCAGACTCGGATCAGGCGGCGGCGCAATAGACAGCACAATCCGCTCGAATTCATTGATCCGGTACGCGGCGGCGCTGTTCGCGGGCGCAACGGCGGATACAATCACCCAATCCTCCTCGACACGCTTCAGATACACAGCCCCTTCGGTGTCATCGTCATTAAGCACCTGAATCCGCGCAACATTCCGGTCAAAGTCCAGATCGGCCAACTGTCCGCCCACACTTTCCGCCAGTGCGACGGAAGCGGGATCAAGATCGGTTTCAGTGGCGGGAATGTCCCATTCCTGCTCGAAATACGCCGCATCACCGAGATAGACGAATACTTCCGCCGTGCCATCGGTCATATACCACGTATTACTGTCTATCTGCTCCGGCATGGTCCACCCCTTCGGCACATCGAATGTGACCGGGAGCGGTTCAGGCGGTTGGGCTGCCGCCGTAGCGGTTTGGATCACGGCAGTAGACGTAGCATTATAATCAATCACCGGGGCGGCAGGCGGCGTACTGGTAACCGTCGGTGTGATCACGGCGGGCTGCGTTTGCTGCGCGGCGGCAGTGGCCGTTGCCATGCTGATAATGTGTGTGGCGGTCATTTCCGCCGGGCGGAGCGTCGGCATTACTTGCGCCGTCGCTGAACCAAACAGATCGGGTGTCGGCGCAGTGGATGAAGGCGCTAACGTCACCACCGTTGGCGGCATCGGCGTCAGTGTTTTGGTCGCGGTATAGGTCGGGCTGGGTGTCCAGGTCGCGGTGGGCGTATTGGTCGGCCATGCGGTCAATGTCCCAACAACAGCCGCCGCGACATCCGTTGCCATTTGGACCGCTTGCGCCTCGGTGGTCATAGTCGCCTGTGCCGCATACGTAGCGATCACGTCCGGCCCTGCGGTCATGGTCGGATAGAGCGTATAGGTCGGTTGTAGTGTGTAAGTCGGTAAAGGCGTCTGGCTCGGCACAGCCGTATACGCAGCTACCGTCGCCGCCGCCGCTTCACTCACTTGCGCCTGCATCACGGCGCGCTGCGTCTGGTACGCCTGCGCTTCCGCGATCACATCCCGCGTCGGTTCGGGCGTCGGTGTGCTGCTCGGCACAGTGGTATACGTCGGTTGTAGCGTGTAAGTCGGTAAGGGTGTCTGGCTCGGTACGACGGTATACGCGGCTACCGTTGCGGCGGCAGCATCGCTCACCTGGGCTTGCAATACCGCACGCTGCGTCTGGTACGCCTGCGCTTCCGCGATCACATCGCGC
>JAFGJA010000318.1 GCA_016929355.1 Anaerolineae bacterium
ACTACTATCCTACCGGATAGTTTCGGAGGCTTCACCCTTTTCTTCCTTTCTGACAACTTGTTCGTGGACCCTCAAATGTGGGCGGGGTTTACAGGGATTCATTATAGGTTTATAATTTATTCAGCGAGACAGGATTTGCCCCTGTGCAAACACTGTGCTATAGTCGCAATTAACGCACTCTACTCCTGATTTGCGTGCCCACCATTCGACAAATTTTTTCCTACCCCTTTAACAAGGTAAGGGTGTTTTGATTTTTTTGTGGTATGAATCGCACAGGCGATCTTCCCCTAAATAGCGGTACAGCATGTATTTTTGGTGTGATAGTTTTGTTCATGCGGTAGTGAATCACGCATGGCATAATAACGAGGAGCCATTGACCTTTCCTCGCTCGGAGAACCCCCTATGGATATTGCAGAACTTGAATCGCAAACTTTGCAAGATTTGCGCGAACTTGCGCGCGAAGCCGACATCGCCGGATTTAGCCGTCTCAAAAAACAGGATTTGATCATCCGTTTGCTGCGGGACAAGGCCGAAAAACAGGGCCATGAACTGCGCGGCGGTATCCTGGAAGTGATTGACGATGGCATTGGTTTTTTGCGTTCGGACCAGTATTTGCCCGGTCAGGATGACATTTACGTCAGCCAGACGCAGATTCGCCGCTTTGGTTTACGGACCGGCGATATGGTCATTGGGCAGGTCCGCCCGCCCAAAGATTCGGAGAAATATTACGGGCTGCTGCGCGTCGAAGCGGTCAACGGGCTTGATCCTGAACAGGCCAAACGCCGGGATCGCTTTGATAACCTGACCGCGATCTTCCCCGAAGAACGCTATAACCTGGAAACCAATCCCCGTATATTGTCAACCCGCCTGCTGAACCTGATCGCGCCGGTTGGTCGCGGGCAGCGCGGCCTGATCGTCAGCCCGCCCAAAGCCGGTAAAACCACCGTGCTCAAAGACGTGGCGAATGCGATCAGCTACAATTACCCATCGGTCCATCTCATGGTGGTGCTGATCGGTGAGCGCCCTGAAGAAGTCACGGACATGGATCGCTCGGTGGATGCCGAAGTGATCAGCAGTACGTTTGATGAGCCGGTGCAGTACCATGTGCGCGTGGCGGAAATGGCGCTCGAACGCGCGAAACGGCTGGTTGAATCACGGCAGCATGTGGTGATTATGCTCGATAGTATCACACGCTTGGCCCGTGCCTATAACCTCGTTGTGCCGCCGAGCGGACGCACGCTCACGGGTGGTCTGGACCCGTCAGCGCTCTATCCGCCCAAGCGGTTCTTTGGCGCGGCGCGTAATGTGGAAGAGGGCGGCAGCCTGACCATTGTGGCGACGTGCCTGGTTAAGACCGGCAGCCGTATGGATGACGTGATTTACGAAGAATTCAAAGGCACGGGTAACATGGAACTGCACCTCTCGCGCGAGATGCAAGAACGTCGTGTATTCCCAGCTTACGACATCATGCAATCGTCCACCCGCCGCGAAGAAATGCTGCTTGGCCCGGATATTTTACAACGTGTTTGGACTCTGCGGCGGATGGTTTCACAGATGATGCAACCCCCGTCCAACGATGATATGGCGAGTGCCACCGAAGCCCTGCTCAACCAGATGCGGCACACCGACTCCAACGAGCAATTTCTCGAAGAAATGGGTCGCTATTAAACTAGAACATCAAAACGCGCCATAAGCAGCGAACTGATCCCCAATTAATCAAATATGCGGTGCTGCCATGCCCCGCCGATCATCGTGCCGAGAATCTGCGTGTCTAGAATCTCGTCGGGTGCAATCGTGTATAGATCACGATCCAACACCACCAGATCGGCCAGAAAACCGGGCGCAAGCATCCCTAAATCATGCTCCATCCCGGCGGCATACGCTGGTCCCTGCGTGAACGCGCGCAGCGTCGTATCCATATCCAGCCGTCCCGCCGGGAACCAACCCTCCGGCCCCGGTGATCCATCGGGGCGGCGGCGAGTTACTGCCGCGAAAATGCCCTTGAGCGGATCAAGCGGTTCGACGGGCGCGTCCGAGCCAAACGCGAGGCGTGCCCCGGCTTCGATCTGGAGCCGCCAGTTATAGCTCCACTGCGCGCGCGATCCCCAATAGCGTTCGGACATTTGCCAATCGGAGGTGGCGTGAATCGGCTGCATCGAGGCGATAATATCCAGTTCGCCTAAACGGTGTGCATCATCGGGGTGGATGAGTTGGACATGCTCGATCCGGTGGCGCATCGCCGAACGGGGCACACCACGCGCCGCTTCTTCCTTCCGTACCGCTTCGTATACGTCCAGCACATCATGCACCGCTTTATCGCCAATCGCGTGAATCGTAGACGCGATCCCGGCGGTGCTGGCCGTGCTGACCAGATCGTATATTTCCTCTTTATCCGTGACCGCGATCCCGGTGTTATCCGGTTCGCCCTCATACGGCTCGACCATGAGCGCGGTACGCGGCCCTAATGCACCATCCGCAAAAATCTTGAGGCCGCCAATGCGCAGCCATTCATCACCAAAACCGGAGCGAATACCGAGTGCGTGCGCGTGACCGATCCAGGGATCGTTGATCTGCTTGACAACGCGCAGCCCCAATTCGCCGCGTTCGCGCAAGAGTTGCAGCGCGATCATACAACTGGGATCGTCGTAGTCGTGGATGCCGGTCAAGCCCGCCTGCCACGCGCGGCGCTGCGCATCACGCATCCAGGCGGCGGTTTGCACCGGTGTGGGACTGGGAATACAGGCGGTGATCAGCTTGATCGTATCTTCGAAGAAAATGCCCGTTGGCGCGCCGGATGTATCACGCAAGATGCTGCCGTTCGGCGGATCGGGCGTTTGCGCCGTGATTCCGGCAATTTTGAGCGCCTGCGTGTTCACCCACGCCGCATGACCGCTTTTTGCTTTCAGATACACCGGGTTGTGCGGCGCAACCGAGTCCAGGTCCGCCGCCGTCGGAAAGGCGCGATCCGGCCAGAAATCCTGCGTCCAGCCGTGCCCGATGATCCATTCGCCCGGTTTTGTATTGGCGGCCCGTTCCGCGACGCGCTGCACGGCCATCTCTTTGGTCGGCAGTTCGAAGACATCCACGCTTGTCAAACTGCGCGCGACACCTTCCCAATGGATATGCGCGTCGGTCAGGCCGGGGATAATGGGGCGTCCGTTGGCGTTATCGATCTGCGTCTTTGCGCCCGCCAGCGCGCGGATCGTGTCATCATCACCCACTGCCACGATGCGATCCCGGTAGATCGCCAGCGCGGAGGCGTTCGGTTGAGCGGGATTCAGAGTATAGATGCGCGCATTAACGATAATTCGATCAATCATGATGATTTCTCCATAGTATTCGCAACCTAAAATCCAGGAAATTTTGTTATCGAGAAGCCTGCACAATTCCATGCTCAATCAGGCTCTCACCTGTTGCGATCACCATCTCCGGCAATGAGTGCGGCTGCCAGTTCAGCACGGATGTGATCCGCGCATTGGAATAGTCCGTGCGCGCGCCTAAGTAGTCGATTGATAGACGCGCGGTTTCGTCGAACAAGGCAAAGAAACGTAGGACAATATCCGGCAGCTTGCGCCGGGGGATGTTAAATCCCCGGTGGGCGAAGTGGTCATGCAAAATCCGGGCAATGTCTTGCAGCCAGGCGAATTCATGCGAGCAAATAAAGCGCTGACCGGTGGCTTCAGGAATCGTCATCGCGGCGAGATGAGCCGCCGCCACGTCGCGCACATCCACGAATGACCACCCTATATTGGGACAGCCGGGGGCGTCGCGGTTCATCAATTTGAGTACGATTTCAATTGATGTCGTGTAGCGCGCATCCAGCAACGGCCCTAACACCATCGCGGGATTGATCACCGCGAGTTCGAGCGCCGGGTGATTTTCGACAAATTCCCAGGCGTCACGTTCCGCTAATGTTTTGCTTTTGGGGTATGGGCCAATATCCTGACTGGTATCGGACCAATCCGTTTCGTCAAACACGCGCCCAGAGTCAGAATCATGCCCGTAACAAACGGCGGCGACAGATGAGGTCATGACAACGCGCTTGACCTGAGCATCTGCTGCCGCCTGCAATACCCGGCGAGTGCCTTCGCGGGCGGGGATGATCAGATCGTTTTCGTGCCGGGGTAGTTTTCGTGGTACGGGTGAAGCGATGTGCATCACATACGTGCAGCCTGCAACGGCTTCGGCCCAACCGTCATCGCGCATCAGATCGGCAGTCACAAAGTCAAGGCGATCTGCCGCGTCAACGTGTCTGGCGAAGGCTTCGCGCAAACCTGCTGCGCGGGATGGCGTGCGCAGCGTGCCACGCACGCGATAACCTTGTTCGAGCAATTGGACGATACAGTGCATCGCAATGTAGCCCGATGCCCCGGTTACGAGCACGGTTGGTTTTTCAGTCACGACATTTTCCTCGCTGAGTCTGTCCCGTCAGGCAGGTTTCTATATCGTGTATTATACGCCCACCATCGCCCACGCGGTAGCGATTTCGTCGGGCGTGGGCGCGCTATCAAACCCCTCGCGCGTGATCGAACGCCCGGCCAGATACGCGGCTACCCGGATCGCACGCGGCAGATCACCTAAACGGTCTAGCGCGATGTGCAGCGCGGAGGCAAACACGTCACCGGCTCCGGTTGGGCCAACTTGCTCGACCTCAATCGCGGCAAAATCAGCCCGTTCAGCGCCCTGGTAAACGGTCCCGCCGCGTTCGGCGCGGGTCAAAACGGCGATGGGTGACAGGCGCGCGAAGGTGTGTTCCAGGCTCGGATCGTGTTGAATGTCTTCTTCGCTGAACACAGTCAGCCGCACATGGGGCAGGGCGCGATCCGCATCGGCCCAATGGATCGTTTTGACCAGACCATCCGCTTCCCGGCGGCGCATAAAGCCTTGCGGCGTCACACAGATCGCGCCCTGTTCAAAGAACGTGAAAAAGGCCAGATCGACTTCGTAGGCAATCGGCGCGATGTGAATCAGGCGCGCCTGTCGCCAGGCCGGGGGCAGCATGGCGGGCGTGAGCGTCAGCGCGCGGTGATACATATACTGCGTGCGGGCGCTGCCCACATAGCGATTCTCAAACATCGTTGTATGCTCGGCAGGGATGTTGATCACGCGCACGCTCGCCGGCAGATCAGCGAGCAACGGTTCGTCGGGTTTGGCGCTGGTCAGGATGCCGACCTTCTGACCCATTGCCACCGCCGTATGCGCGCCATACGACACCGTACCGCCCAAACGTGGCCCGTCAGGGGTGACATCATGGGTAATATGGCCGAGAAACAGGTAATCGGGAATAAACGCTGGTGATTCAGACATAATGACACTCGGTAGTATGCAAAATGCCGCACCCGGTCAGGCGCGGCATTCCAGATCAGACGAAACAAGCGGCGTTAGCGGCGGTTGGGGATAATCGTCACCTTACGGCGCTCCCCTTCACCCACACTCTCGGTACTCACATCGGGATTATCGCGTAAGGCCAAATGAATAATGCGCCGCTCATAGGGGGACATCGGTTCGAGCGCTACCGTCCGGCCCAATTGCAGTGCTTGTTCGGCCATGCGCTGCGCGAGTTGGTGTAATTTCTGCTCGCGGCGCATCTTGTAGCCTTCGACATCCAGCACAATATTCGCGCGGCGCTGCAATTCCCGGCTGGCGATCAGGCGCGTCACATATTGGAGCGCACTGAGGGTTTCCCCACGCCGCCCGATCAATGTGCCGAGATCATGGCCTTCGATCTGCAAGACCCAGGGGCTGTCCTCTTCATCATCTTCTACCGGGGCGCGATACACCGTGACATCGGCGGTGATTTGCATTTTCCCCAGCAGTTCTTGCAGAGTTTCTAACCCGACGCGGGCATCGTCGTCCATCTCGTCGGGACTGGCGGGCGTGATGGGCGTATACTGATCGTCGTCTTGATCGTCACCCTGAGCACCACCCTGATCAGTGTCGCCGGGCTGATCGTCGTCCAGATCAGCCACGCGGACCGGTTCGGGCGCAGCCTTATATGCGCGCGCCACCGGTTCGGGTTGGGGCGGCGGGGCAGCCTGACGCGGCGGGGCGGCGGTTGTCAGGCGCACCCGCGCTTGTTTGGCTCCCAAACCGAGCAAGCCCCGACTCGGTTCTTCGAGAATTTCAACGATCACGCTCTCGCGCGAGACACCAAGTTGGTCTAAACCTAATTCGATTGCTGTTTCAATATCAGTTGCGCTGGTTTCAACAGACCGCGTTTCACTCATAGGTTTTTTATCCTTTGGTTCGGCTTTTCGCCTGGGCACGCTGCGCGCGGCTATCATAGATGCCTTCGCGTTTGGGCTTGCCACGCTTCGGTTTGGGCGCAAAAGCAGAAACCTCACTACGTTTAGGTTTTTCCGCCGCCTCCGGTTTAACTTTCGCCGCCGGGGTAGGTTGCGCGGCTTCGTTTTCGTCTTCGGCAGGAGCAAGCCCCAACGCCTGTCTAAAATTAATCTTTCCCATCAAGGCATATTGCCCGATACCAATCAGGTTGGAGGCGATGAAATAAATCGACAGCCCAGAGGCAAACGACAAGGCAAAGAAGCCAAACATCAACGGCATGAAGTACATCATATTCTTGGTCATTTGCGCCGCTTGATCAGCCGTTTCATTGCCGCTGCCATTCTGGTTATTGTTCGATGATGTCGTCGGCATCAGCAGTTTTTGTTGCAAAAAGGTTGTCGCTACTACCAGGATCGGCAGCACATAGAGCGGATCGGGCATTGCCAGATTCAGCCACAGAAATTTATTCTCCAACGGGACCACGCTGGAGAGGTCTGGAACCCACAACCGCCCGGACAGATTCAGCAGTTGGAGGGGGGTGGCGGCTAATGTTGCCACAATCGCGCGGTAGAGGCCCAACAAAATCGGCAGTTGGATGATCAAGGGTAAACAGCCCGCCAACGGGTTCACACCGTATTCGCGGTAAAGTTCCATCTGCGCCTGGGCCATGCGCTCCCGATCATTTTTATATTTCTCTTGCAGTTTTTTCAACTCCGGTTGGAGTTCCTGCATCGCTTTGGTGGACTGCTGCTGTTTGTGGGTGAGGGGATACGTTGCCAACCGCACCAGAATGGTGAACACGACAATCGATAGCACCACATTCCCGCCCAAAATCTGGTACAGGAACAACAGAATGGTAATGAACGGATTGATGACAATATCTAACATAGGGTTACAGCGCCTTCTGTTGGGCTAATCTCGTCGTTTTAATCGTAACGCCACACTTCTTCGCGGGAATCATAGTCAAAGGCGACCACTTTTTGATCGTTGTCCGATGTGCCGACCACAATCAACCCGGCCTGGCCTTCTTCACCGGATGGCACAAACACCATTTCGGTGAGGGCTTCGCCTTTGGTCTTCTCCGACCATTCAACTGTATCCAATTCTTTATTGACTACGTAGATGTGTTTGTCCTGCGAACTCACAATCACCATGCCATCGGTCAGGACGGGGGTTGAACGGATACCACCATCGGCAATGTCAATATCGGCAAACTCGCCGAATCGATTATCCACAATGGGAATCGCGTACAGGTTGCCGCCGAGATCGCCGACATAGAGGATATCGTCCTGCAAGGCCGGACGCCCCCACACCCAATCGGAGACTTTAACCCGATCCACGATGGTGTGTGCGTCCAAATCCACCGCGACGATTTCGGAGACAAACGTCCCCACATACACCCAGTTGCGTTCCTCGTCGTAAGTCATGCCGCCCGGCGCGGCTCCGCCCAGATCAAGTTTCCACAATTGGTCGCCGCTTTCTGTATGAATTGCATACAGGTAATGATCCAGGGAAACGACATACAGGGTTGCGGGGGCAGTCTCCGTCTTGTCAAAGTAGAGCGGTTCGCCCCACACGCCGTGATCGGTTTCGAAGGTCCAGAGTTCTTCGTGGGTTTCACGCGAGACGGCTGTCACGTTCCGGCTGCCGAGGCCAAAGAAGACAGCGTCCTCGCTCACAGCCACGCTACCAATCACGCGATCTTTGGGATCGGGCGAAATCGGCCCGGCAATCATGCGGCGTTCCGGCTCGTAGACCCATTGCTGCTCGCCGGTTGTGGCATCAATGGCGTGCATCCGCCCCTCATAGTCCCCCACGAAAACTGTGCCGTTATCGCCCACCGGAACAGCAAAAAACAGGGCCTCTTCATAGGTGTAGTCTTCAGCCCACAGTTTTTCGCCGCTAAGGGCATCCAACGCGACGACACTTTTGTTATTGGCAACATAAATCACGTTGGTATCGGCATTGGCGGTAACACCTGGCCAACTTTCACCGGGACCACCGTCGCAGGCCACCAATACCAGAGCAGCGAGCACTAACACCCCCAATGTGAGCCGACGAGAAACGAAAAAATCACGAAGTGAGTTCAACTGAGTTATTCCTTAAACTTTCCAATGCGGGCCAGCATCAATCCGGCACTGGATCATAACCGCCGGGACTCAACGGGTGACACCGCCCGATCCGTTTCAGGCCCAGCCAGCCACCTTTAATGAAACCATGTTTTTGGATGGCTTCATAGGTATAGTGTGAACAACTGGGATCATAACGGCAGCTCGGTGGGAGCGCCCGCGAGATGGTTTTCTGGTATACGCGAATAACTGCCAGCGCAAGATATTTCACGACTGCAAATCTCCTGGCGAAGCCGGTTGGATCAGGTTGGCCTGTTGCAGCAAGCTCCACACGACATCATATAACGCCGGGAACGATAGATCAACCAGCGGCTGACGCGCGATAAAGGCCAGATCATATCCGGGCTTTAACAGAGGATGTAAGCGGCGCACTACTTCACGCAGCCGCCGCCGCATCCGGTTCCGCACAACAGCCTTACCCAGGTGTTTACTGGTGATAAACCCATAGCGGTTATGCGCTAATCCGTTGGGGATTACGCTCACAACGAGTACCCGGTGTCGCCAGACCCGCCCTTGCTTGCGCAAACGGGCAAAATCTTCCCGACGACGAAGACGGTATTGGCGCTGCATCGCGGCCAGCACACCCCAGGGATTAACTAGGCTTTCCAGTTAATTTTCTTGACGTGGTTGTTCATCGCAACGGTCAGTTGCTTACGACCTTTGGCGCGGCGCAGCTTCAAAACCTTGCGACCACCGCGCGTCTGCATCCGTTGGCGGAAGCCGTGAACACGAACGCGGCGGCGTTTCTTGGGTTGGTAGGTACGTTTTGGCATTCGATTTCCTCTTTCAAAAAACGCGCTCAGGGCGCGATTTCACATCAACAATGTCATCAGATAGCGAATCCAACTGCGACTGTAACAGATCATCGCAGCGTATCACAAGGCGAAAGTATAGCGCATGGCGCGGGGTTGGGTCAAGCGTCATTTAAGATGATATACGTTCTGGAAAGAAACTCGTTGCCGGGATTCGGTTAATCCCAGTCGTTTTTATCCGGTTCTAACGATAAACCAATGCCATAGCCGATCATGCTTAAGATGATGAGTGGCAGCACCGCCAGCAGCACCCAGTCCCCGCTCAACAGCAGCCGCATGACAATGGCCGGGATGATCCC
>JAFGJA010000319.1 GCA_016929355.1 Anaerolineae bacterium
CCTTTATCCGAGTCCAGCGTAGATAATGTATCAGGATCAGGCGTTGCTGGCTGGTCGGGCGTATGATGCGGGGGGGATTCGCCGGCCTGGGTTGCGGTATCCTTCACATCAACCGCCTGCCGCTCCTGGGTGACACGCAGCCAGGGCGCGATGCTGCCTGCTGAGCCGGGCGGCCTGACCACCACCTGTCCGCGTAAATGAACGTCGCGTTCAGCGCCATCAATCTGCAAGCGCACCGTATCCCCGTCAGTGATCTGGTTTTCGGTAAGCCACAGCGCGCCGCTCTCATCCGAAGGCGTCAGCAACGGGCCAAGCGTCTGCGGCGTTTTGAACTTAATATCGTAGACTTCCAGAAAATACTGGGTCAGCAATCCGGTTTGGCCCTGCCGATCCGTAAAATCCTGGTCTTCAATGGTCCAGACCAATTTGCAGGCAATATCCTCTTGACGCAAATCAGCCAACAACTTAGCTTCGATGACCAATTCTTCGTAAAGTTCACGAAACGGCGACTGCTCGCGGCCCATCCCGCTATAGAACCACTGCTTAAACGAGGGCAGCAGCCGGTGCGGTATGGTCAACCGCAGATCGTTTTTGGCTGCATCTTCGGGGATCGCTTCGAACAATTTTAAGTAGGACGAATCCAACAGTTCCAGCGCCCCGCCAATTGGCCCTAACCGGTAAATGCCTTTAGCGCGCCGGTTGCGATTCAGCAGCAGTAAAAACTTGCCGCCATGTTCGATCCGGCACAAGGCAGCACAGCTTACCCGAATCCATTCGGCCATTGATGCATCCGGCACAACCTGTCGTCGCATGAAATTTAAATCTTTCCCATTGCGATTTGTGTTTGTATCAATCATTCCAATAACCATCCAAATGACACTCACATCTCGCCCCATCTCACCTTTCATTGTCACCCGACCTGCTCAAAAACACAATAGACTTTCGGGCTATTAATGACTGGGCAGCATCACAATCGCCTGACACATCGCCTCTTTTCCATTGACACCACCTGCGGTATGCTTATGGGAATTAATGGTTTCTTGAAGGAGTATTTTGTGGGTCTTACCGCGCAATCCCCCGTTGAGCGGCGCAATTTTCGCCTGAATCTGACCAACGGGGTCATGATGCTCACCGCCAACGCTGTCACCAGTCCAGAGCTAGTCATGACGGCATTCGCGGCCTATCTCACCAGTAACAAATTGATTCTGGGGTTAATCGCCCCCTTGCCGGGCGCGATGTGGTCCCTGCCCCAACTGTTTATGATTGAACGGCTTCAGGCGCGCGACCGAGTGCTGCCCATCTACCGGATGACCGTGATCACCCGCATCGTCGTCTGGGCCGCGCTGATCACCATTGTCATGAGTACGCACAATGCCACGATTTTGTTGATCACGCTGCTCACCTTTATGGTCAGCGTAGGCTTGTTGGGGGGCATCGCGGGCCTGCCCTTTGTCGAGATCACCGGCAAAACCATCGCTCCCCGGCGGCGCGGTCAACTGTTCAGCCTGCGGCAAACGCTTGGCTCGATTTTGGCGATCCTCGGCACACAGATCGTGATCGTCTTCACCGGAGTGGACTCCCACTTCGATTTTCCGATGAACTACGGGATGTTGTTCATCATCGCCGCCGTATTACAGACTATCGGCGCATCGGCTTTTTCGTTAACCGACGAACCGCCCGCCGATTCCGGGATTGCGCATCCCAAACCCTCGCTCAAGGTAATCCAACATATCTGGCAAACAGACAGCAACTATCGCCATTATGTGCAGGCGCGCACGCTGTTGGTTTTTTCGAGCATGGCAAACGGTCTTGTGCTGATTTATGCCAATGAAAAACTTGGCGTGCGCCTGGAAATGGCGGGCATTTACCTGATGGTCAGCACCGTGATCAAACCGGTGTTCAGTTTTGCCGCCGGACAAATCAGTATGCGTTATGGGAGTCAGGTTCCGGTTGTAATCGGGCAAGCCGTGCAAACGTTCGCCTGGCTGTTGGTCTTGCTCACGATGTTCATCACCATTGAGGGACGCCATGCTGAATACTACTTTTTCGGGGTATTTGGCCTGATTGCCATCCAGCAAGGACTCGTATTCCCAAACCTGCTGCCGCTTGGTCTTAATGTGATGCCAGGGACAGAACGCGCGCTTTATATGGGTACGCTCAATACATGGGTGGGCGTCATCACGCTGGTCAGCGCGTTTAGCGGGGTGATTGTTGAGACTACCGGTTTTGAAGTCTTGTTTGTGCTCACGGCGCTGCTGGCGATTTTCAGTGGGCAGCAGTTCAGCCTCTTGCGCGAAAAATTGAAGGATGCGTGATGGGCGCGGATCACATCCTCACACAATGGGTTGCTCTGAGCCTGATCCCTAATCTTGGTGGGCGCACGCTGGCGCTGTTGCTGGATCACTTTGGCACGACAGACGCTATCCTGGCGGCGGATGACGCACAACTGCGCGCGGTACGCGGCATTGGACCTAAACTCGCCGCCGCGATTCGGGCGGTAGACCCGGACAAAACCGCCGCCGAGATCATTCAGTGGCAAGCCGAGGGCATCACGCTTTTATGCCACGCGCCGGATCGCAGCACAATCAACACGAACACCACGATCAACACCACAAACAACGCCACTTATCCTACTCTGCTGGCAGCTTTACCGGATGCGCCGCCGGTCCTGTTCCAACGCGGCGCATACCAGCCCGGTGATACGCGCGCCGTCGCTATTGTCGGCACACGCCAACCATCACCCGATCTGTATGCGTTCGCGGGAACAATGGCGTATGAGTTGGCGCTGCGCGGTTGGACCATCGTTAGCGGTCTGGCAAATGGGATCGATGCCGCCGCCCATTGGGGTGCATTACGCGCGGGCGGGCGCACGCTAGCCGTGTTGGGCAGTGGCCTGAACATGATCTACCCGCCGCAACATGCCGGACTTGCGGCACTCATCACGGCGCAGCATGAGCCGGATAAGACATCACCACGCGGCGCGCTGTTCGCCGAGATTCATCCCGCTTCGCCGCCGAACGGCCCGACCCTCGTCGCGCGGAATCGCCTGATTAGCGGCTTGAGTCGCGCGTTAATTGTGGTAGCAGCCGGGGCGACCAGTGGCAGTTTGCACGCGGCGCGCTTTGCCCGCGTGCAAGGTCGAACCGTGTATGTGGTTGATAGTGGTTTAGCGGGTAATCAGCAGTTGATCGCGGCGGGAGCGCGCCCAATCCCCCCAGATTTTGCGGATTGGGACGGCCTGGCGGCTGAGATTGAGCAGGAAATTACAGACCTATGACGCGCATGACCTCGCCCTCGTCGGCGGAGCCGCCTCGACCTCGCCCATGCGCTGATCGTCCTCGTGCGCTATCACCATGTATAACAAAAAATCCCAATCATGTGATCGGGATTTTCTCAGGCTCCTCAGGTAGGATTCGAACCTACAACCCTCCGGTTAACAGCCGGATGCTCTGCCGTTGAGCTACTGAGGAACGACGCACAAAAGGATACCAGACTCGCCCCAGGGTGTCAAGATCAGTTTTGCGAAAGTGGACAGGCAATTGTACGATTTCGCCAACCGCTATAACTGCTCCTCAACCGCCGGTTGCTCGGCATCCAGCAGAATCAAAATCGGACGGTCTTCCGCAGGCGTGAGGCCAATCGCGGCTAGCGGCTCTAACCCATCAATGATCGCGCCCTGGATCGTCTTCGAATTCCCGACTAGAAATCCCAATTCATCCCAGGCGAGCATCTTCGATTGGTATTGCAAAAAATCGCGCAAATCATTGCGGATCAAGTCGCCAAAGGCGTCGCGCTGGTTCATCTTGCGCAGTTCTTTGTACATGATCGGTTCGGCTTGCGTGGGATCAAACCGCATGGTCATTTTGATCTCGACATACCCTTTAGTGCCATCGGTCCAGTAAATATCGTCAAATTGCTCATAGACCGGGATCGTTTTGAAATCGGCAAATTTGCGCACACAGACATCGCGCCGCCAGGGAACACGATTCAACCCTTGTCCCAGATAGCCAAACACGCCACCCTGATCATCCTCCACGACATAATAGCTGTCGTCGGTGACGACCACCTCCCATTTGCGCGTATGCGGAGCCGCCGTATACCAGCTAATATAGCCCGCGCCAACCACCAGCAGCGCCACCGCCACCACCAGCATATTCACATCATTGGTGATCGAAGACAACACCAGCAGCGTCCCGCCGAGAAAGATCGGTCCCAGACTGTACACAATGCCCTGAATGATGCTGCCCGCCCACCAGCGCATACTGTTGGCAATGACCTGATCATCGCGTTTCCACCATATCAGCCACGATTGTTGCATGGTTGATCCCCCGCATAGCTCATTGAACCATTAACATGATTGATTGTACAACAATCGCGCCATTGGAGCCTTGCGCTCATGCGAAAAAACGGCGCAGTTGCGCCAGGATCACCTGCAACCGCGTCAGGACCGGGACCGGCACACGCTGAAAATGCAGATCGGCCAGTTCAGGCGGCGGCGCGGGCATGGGGTCCTGCCACCACACCGGGCGGATAAAGCGCGGGCGATCATCCAGGTAGCGCAGCGCGTGTTCCCATTCCTGGCGGCAGTAGGTGGATTGGGCGCTGTGTTCGCTCCAGAAGAGTTGGAACACGGCACTTTCCCCGATCATGTCCAGCAGGCGATCCGCCCAATGTTCGCCAGAGCGCAGATCGTAGACATCGACCAGCATTTTTTGCCCCAGGCGCGCATAACTGCGCCGGAAATACTCCATGACAGGCGTATCGCGGTGCGAATAGGATGCGAAGACGGGTTGCAAATGCTCCATCTCGGCGGCTTTGTTTGGCGTGGTTGCGGCGGGTTGACCAGCGGCAACGACCTGCATCGTGATCGGAATTTCCCCGATGATCAACGGTCCCTGGTAGACCTGGACATACCCGGTCAGCGCGGCGGGTAAGGTGTCCAGCGTGGTAAAGAGAAAGGTCGCGCTTTGATACGGCGGCTGCCAGGCGACCACGCGCTCCGGTGCGTCAAACGTAATGCCCGCGATCACCGGCACAAACGTGATCAGGCTGCCCACATCTACCTTGACCGCGCTCGTGACTCCGGCGCTGCGCTGCGATCCGCCCATGATCGCCGTATACCCTTTGGCGATTTCCTCAACCTGCGCGCGGGCGGATTCGAGATGGACGAAGACCATCAGCGCGTAGGGGGCAGCGGGTTTGACCGCTGCGGGATAGTAGGCGGCGAAGTGCGGCAGTTGAGTCGAGTCGTCAGTGCGAGTATATTGGGCGGCGCTGGCAGATGGCTGAATGTCCTCGCGGTCAGCCGTGGTACGTTCGCGGCGGGATTCATCCTTCTTAGCGGGTTTGGCGGCCACATCACCAAACACGATCTCTTCCTCTGCCACCTCAACTGCTTCTTCCAGTTCGGCGGCTTGCGGCGCGGGGGCAGGCGGCGCGGGCTGCGGCGTGGATTCGGGTTCCGGTTGCACTTGATCATCTACCGTGATCCCTAACCGGCCCAATGCCCTGATAACAGACTTGCGGACCACTTCTCGCTCATCAGCTAAGGCCGCCCGCAACAGTTCCACCGCCCGCGCACCACCTAACTGACTTAACGCCCAGGCTGCGTTGCGGCGCACATCTGAATTTTTATCATCACGCAGCACCACTCCCAATGGCTCCACCGCACGCTGATCCCCTAACTGCCCTAATCTGCGCGCCGCCGACCAGCGCACATGCGGCTCAGGATCGCTCAACTGCGCGATCAATGACTCAAAATCCGGTTGTTGGCTCATCAAAAACCTCCGATCAATGTTAGTCTCCCCTCCATTGTATTCATCTCCTCAAAACGTGTCTATCCGTCGAATTCCCCCGCTCCGCATGTGGAGAGGGGGCCAGGGGGTGAGGTATGATTTTGACCATTCGCCCATCGGGAGTATGATTACGGGCACAATGAATCACGTCACCGCCCACCGGGGGAAAAAATTACAGATTATGCCAATCTCACTTACAGGACCGCTCACCGTCCGCAAAGTCGAAGCCAAAGCCGATTTCAACACGCTCATCACCTTTCCCTGGCAAGTCTACAAGAATGATCCAAACTGGGTTCCGCCGCTCCTCTCCATGCTGCGCGAGCATTACGACCCGAAGCACAGTCCGGCCTGGGAATATCTGACCGGAGAATTTTACATCGCGTGGCGGGGCGACCAACCCGTCGGCACAATTGCGGCGTTTGTTAATCAGCGCCACAACGACTACTGGGACGAAAATATGGGGTTCTTCGGCGCGTTCGAGGTCTTCGACGATCAAGAGGCGACTGACGCCCTGCTCCAAACTGCCGCCGATTACGTGCAGGGACACGGCTGTAGCGCGCTGCGCGGACCCTTCACATTTTCGACTAATGGCGAATGTGGCATCCTGGTTGATGGCTTCGATGATCCGCCCGTCGTGATGTACACCTACACGCCGCGTTACTATCCGCGCCTGTTCGAAAACGCGCCCGGTTTCGCGCAAGTCATGGACCTCTACGCTTACCGCATCACGTTTCAGAACGCCCTGCGCGCCGAAAAACTGGACAAAATTTACCGGATCACAGAGCGTAATAACGAGCGCCGGGGCATCACCATTCGTTCAGGCGATCCCAAAAACATGCAGGCCGAATTTGCGCTGGTCAAGAAAATTTACAACAACGCCTGGAATCGCAATTGGGGGTTTGTCCCGTTTTCGGATCGGGAATTGGATGTGCTGGCGGCTGAACTCGGCCAATATATTCACTCACGGATGCTGCTCATCGCAGAATTAGCAGGCGACCCGGTAGCGTTTATCCTGGCGCTGCCGGACATGAATCAAGCCCTGCACGCCGCCTATGCCCGGCCCGGCAAACCGGAAGTAATCAGTTTGCTGCAAACGCTCTGGCATTGGAAAATCCGCTCTAAGATCACGCGGCTGCGGATCATGCTGATGGGTATTGAAAAACCCTACCGCAACATTGGGATCGATGCGGCGCTGTTTGTCGAAGCGCTCAAAACCAGCGAGGAAATGGGCTGGCACGCGGCTGATGGGGGCTGGGTGTTGGATAACAACGATTCGATGAACCAACTCGCGCACGCCCTGAACGGCGACCATTACAAGACCTGGCGCATTTACCAGCGTAGTTTTTAGCATACCTCACCCCCCGCCCCCCTCTCCATGCGATGACGAGGGGGAGTCAGGTTTCACGCCGAATGCCCCCTTCCGCTTACGGGGATTAAGGGGATAGGTTTTTTTAGTCAAGAGAGAGATACACATCCATGACCGTTTCACCCACAGGTAAACTGACTATCCGCAAGGTCGAAGCCAAAGCGGATTTCAACACCCTGCTGACTTTTCCCTGGAAAATCTACAAAGATAATCCCTATTGGGTCCCCCCCCTGCTCTCCATGCAGCGCCACCGGTTTGACCAGGAGAAAAACTCAGCGTGGCAGCACATGACCGGCGACTACTTCATCGCGTGGCGCGAGGATCAGCCAGTAGGGACCATCGCCGCGTTCGTGAATCACCGCCACAACGACTTTCACGAAGACAACATCGGCTTTTTTGGCGCGTTCGAAGTCTATAACGATCAAGAGGCCGCACACGCTTTGCTCGCCACCGCCACCGACCACGTCCGCGATCTCGGCGCAGATGCGATCCGCGGCCCGGCGACCTTTTCGACCAATGATGAATGTGGCTTATTGATCGAAGGGTTTGACGATCTGCCGGTGGTGCTGTACCCGTACAATCTGCCGTACTACCAGCAGTTGATCGAATCGGCTCCCGGCTTTGAGAAAGTGATGGACCTCTACGGCTGGCATCTGACCCTGCAAGGCACTACCGATTCCGACAAACTCCAACGCCTGTACAAAGTGATCCACAAAAACAACGAGCGGCGCGGCATCACGGTGCGCCTGCCGGAGACGAAAAAACTCAAACAGGAATTCACCATCCTTAAGGAAATTTATAACAGCGCGTGGGAGAAAAATTGGGGATTTGTGCCCCTGACCGATCAAGAACTCGATGAAATGGTGTCGGATTTGGGCATGTACTTTGAACCGGCCCTGACCATCTTTGCCGAGGTCAACGGCGACCCGGCAGGGTTTTTGCTGGGGATTCCCGATATGTACCAGGCCCTGCACCGCGCCTATGCCCGTCCCGGCAAACCGGAGATCGTCACCATGCTGCAAGCGCTCTGGCATTGGAAGCTGCGCACCAAGATCACGCGCATCCGTATTCCGTTCCTCGGCGTGAAGGAGAAGTACCGGGGAATCGGGGTTGAAGCAGCGATGTTTGCAAACCTTTATGAACGTGCGGTAAAGTTCGCTCCGCAGCGGGGGTGGGAATATGGTGATGGGGGATGGGTCTTGGAAACGAACGATGCCATGAATAAACTCTGTGAAACACATAACGGGCATATTCATAAACGTTTCCGATTCTACGAGCGTAAAATTAACACATAACCACCTGAATCATAAGGATGTTGAATTTATGTCTGGAAAAACCATTGCAGTTGTAGACGATGAACCCTTCACCGTAGAAATGATCACCATGTTTTTTAGGATGAAAGGCTACACCGTTCACGGCGTGCATTCAGGGACGGAAGGGCTGATTGTGGTTCAGAACGAAAAGCCGGATGTACTCCTGCTCGATCTGATGATGCCGGATATTGAAGGGTTTGAGGTCGCGGAAAGACTGCGCGCCATGCCGGAATTTGTCGATCTGCCCATCGTCGTGATCTCAGCCCGGATTGACTCGGAAGCGCGCCAACGGGCGATGGCGGCTGGCGCAACGGCTTATATGACCAAACCGCTTAAGATGCCCGAAGTGTTGGCCGAAGTGGAACGAGTCACCGCCTGATAGATCGCGGAGTGAGGGCGAGCGAGTCATCATGAAAAAAAGTTTCTGGCAAACTATCATCCACACGGATTTCGCCGTGCCGAATGGTCATACCATCGCGGAACTCGTGCCGGAACTCGTCAGCGTCCTCGGCTCCACCGATCCGGTGTGGCGTGATGAAATCGGTTATACAATCCTGGTCAATTGGATCACGCGCGACTTGATCCCGCCCGACGATCTACGCGGCTTGATCGCGCAGCTCAGCGCCTTTTTAACAGTGGGATTGGGCGAACAGGACACGGATACGGTTTTTCTGCGCTCCTTTTCCGTGTTGATCCTGGCGGGAATCATTTATCATGACAACCGGCACAGGGCATTTTTGACCGAAGCCGAAGTCCACGATTTGATGAATAAAACGCTGGCGTATTTTGAAGTGGAAAAGGATTTGCGCGGTTATGTGCCGGATAAAGGCTGGGCACATAGCTGCGCCCACACCGCCGATCTGATCGACGAATTCACCATCAGCCGCTACAGCCAACCCGCCGATCTTGAACGCATGATGAACGCGATCCGCGCCAAGATCATGGCCCCCACCGGGTACGTCTATTTGCATAACGAGGATGGGCGGTTGTGTGTCGCGGTCATGTCCACGCTGGCCCGCGACGTTCTCCCGGTGGCTTTCTGGGAAGGCTGGTTCAGGGGGTTTCTCGAAACGGCGGCACGCGGTCCCGCGCATAACATCGCCCGCGATCCCGCCGCTTACAGCGCCTATCTCAACAGCAAACATTTTTTGCGCAGCCTGTATTTCTGGCTGCTAGTCGATGGCTTGCCCGCATCGGCGCAAGCGCTGCGCCCGCGCGCCCTGGCGACGGTCAAAGTGTTCAACCGTTAAGTAACTTTTTTACAATTTTCATATTTTGTCGAACGACTTACTAACCCAATCCACTCTCGATCTGGTATATGATTAATATCAAGCTAAATAGTTACACAAAACGCTTGATCGTCCAATGGGTCAGGAGTGGATCGCTATGGGTTCCATACGCCTCCTTATGATCGCGCTTGTCGCGGCGATAGTATTGCTTGCCCCGGCGCTATCCTCCACGCAGCCCGCCATGGGCCAACCGGACGCGGTTGCACGGATCACACCCGTGCAAGGCTTGGTCCAGCACCGCGCCGATACCGATCTCGCTTATGAATGGGAAACACTCACCGAGGATGCATTCTTATATGAAGGCGACTGGGTGCAAACGGATCATGCAGGGTTAGCCGAAGTCGTGTTTTTTGAGGGCAATTTCGTGGAAATCTTGCCGGATTCGCTGCTCCAGGTTGAGGAATTCGCGTTTGAGGATGAAGACTCGCCTGTCGTGGTCATCGATCTATCGGTAGGCGACATCCTGACCGAGATTGATCACCGGCTGGATAACGACTCCCGGTATGAAGTCCATACGCCCACCGCAGTCGTGAGCGTGCGCGGCACGCGCTTCTTCACGACGGTTACGTGGCAGGCGGAAACGATCATCAATCATGAAACAGGCACGCTCGCGGTGAGTGGCGTCGCACCGGATGGCACTATCAGCCCGCCGATCCTTATCTCAACAACGCAACAATTGCCGATCACGTCAGACGGGGCAATAGGCGAGCCAGGTCCCTTCAATCCACCGGACTATCCGCC
>JAFGJA010000320.1 GCA_016929355.1 Anaerolineae bacterium
TGCCGGTACCAGTCATTTGAAATGGGCCGCGTATAGTCGGGGCGAATGTCGTACAGGTCGAGCAGCAGGGTTGCCAACTGACGCGCTAGAGCCAGCGCGGACAACCCTTCACGGCTCGTGTTTTCTGCCGCCTGCCGCCAGGGACTCGCCTCCGGGACGACAATACACTGGATTTGTTCGTATTCGTTGGACAGCCAGGTATTCAACCACTGGTGCGCCCAATATCGCCGCTCGCCCGTCTCGATCCGAAAATAACTACCGTCGTCTACCTCGGAGACCGTGATCGGGCTAACCTGTCCACCATGCCGGATGGTCGCCGCCGTTGCCACAATCGCACGCAGCAGTTCTTCTTCAGGGCCAGCGTGTCCAGGCGCATCAACGGTATCATGTTCATCTGAACGATCCTCTGGATTGCGATCCAGCAGCATCTTCCAATCAGGGCGCGGGCGTCCGAAGCGCTGCGCCTCCTGCGCGACGATTGACTCCCAACGCTCCAACGCCTGCCGCGCGTTGATATAGCCCGCCAGAAATTCGTTCCGAATTACTTCGGGCAGCACGCGGCGCGGTTGGGCAGGATCGGGGCGAATACGATCCAGCACAATACTCACTACTTTCAGCCCGCGTCCGGTGATCTCCGTCGCAACGTCGGGCAGACCATCAAGACTTCCCATCTCTTCAAGGAGTGACCGGGTACCTACTGAACGTCGCTTAGCCATAATTAATCAGTCTCTCCTGGCGAAAAGATGCGCTGCACCAGTTCTTTGATAAACGTCATGTACGCGCGCGCCGCATTCGAGCGATCATCATAGACAAAGATCGACTCATACGCATCATGCGCATAGGATACAGCAACATTGGAGGGAATCGGGGTGGTGAAAAGGCGCGGCCCATAAAACGAATGGGCCGTATATAATTCCAGGCTTTCGCGTTCGAGATTCACGCGCTGATCATATTTCACAGGCAGCACGCCCGTCAACCGCAAAGGAATCTCCCAAGTTTGCCGGACCTCTGCGATTTTTTCGACGATGGCCTGTAACCCAATTGTCTCCAAAAAGCGCATTTCAACCGGGATCACGATGTCCGTCGCGGCAACCATAGCCATCGTCGTCAAGCGCGAAAAAGAGGGCATGGTATCAATCACCACCCAATCGTATTGGTCCGCCACGCTCCGCAGCGCATGGCGCAGCCGCACAGCAAAACCATGATCCTCAGTCAGTCGCACATTCACGCCATCCAGGGTAGGGGAACCAGGAATAACGTGCAAATCGGCATCCCATTGGGAGGGAACAATTAAACGCTGCAACACAGCCCCCGCGTGCTCCGGCCTGGATAGCAACACTTCGCCCAGACTCTCAGACCGATCCCAATCACGGCGACCTGTCGTGAGCAGTGTAGCATGGGCCTGCGAATCCGTATCCACCAGGAGCACCCGGTGGGGCAGGTTGTTATGGCGCAGCAAAATCACCAGCCCATGCGCCAGATTCACGGCGGTGGTTGTTTTGCCGACGCCACCTTTGTTATTGGTCAAACAGACACTATGCATTGTGAAGGCTCCTCACGCCGCATGGGCTGCCGTACTAGGCTTATCCGGCGCGGCCCACAGCCCTTTGCAAAAAAGCCCGGCCACATCGCCAGGCCTTATCAAGTGCCGCCGTGCTATCAAAAATTTGGCGCTTTTATTTTTAATCAGGAATCTTGTGTTTCAGAAATTTGCAATGATTGAACATCAGATACAACATACTAGCTATTCAGTAGGTGACTCTTCTCCGGCCAGGTACCATGCTGCGCTCAATTCCAGTAACCGGTGGACATGAATGGGGCGGCGCATCTGCAACCCAAAGCGAAAGCTTATCTCTAATAGAGCATCCCAGATCGCCTGATCCAGGTAGAGCGTTGTCCTGGTCTGTTCAACCGTCTGAAATTCCAGGTCGCGCAAGGCCACGACCAACGGACGCTCGCTCACCATTTCACGTAACCCAAAAATGCCGGACAAAGTCACCGCACCAGCCGGCAGCCGCAGCTCATCACCCAGCAGCCCATGGAGATCCGTAGCCAGTTGTTTGGCCGCATCGTTGTACAGGTCGGACGTGCTGATCAAATGATCAACATGCTGTGTCCGCATTTTCGACAAGGCTTTCATGCGCTCGTGGAGGTGGGTAGCAAAATGCCCGGTTGTCGGTATCCGGTTTTTGGGCGGACGACCAGGCCGCCCGCCAGTCACGGTGGGTTGACCGCGCACCATCTCCATTAAGCGGCGGAAGCTACCGTCGTGTTCGGCCAAAACGTTCACTCCAGGAACCCATACATCGCCAATAGACAGCCAGACTATTCGATCTCATCGCGAAGGCGGGCCGCATCCAACGCCGCCGCTGTCACATGGTCCAGCCCGAATTCAATGGCATACCACAAAGCCGCCCCCGCCAGCTTGATCGCCTTACGCGGAAAGCCTTTAGACACATCATATACCATATCGAGCGCATCAGGCGTAAACAGTGAACTCTTGCAACCGGCTCGGTTGAGGCGGAAATTGATTAACTCAGCGGTTTCGGCGGGCGTGAACGGCTCGAGGGTTGACCGCGCCGCCACCCGATCGTTGAGATCGGGCGCATTATGCAGCGAGAGCCGCAGTTCTTCCTTGCCGATCAGCACAACCTGCAAAGGCACCATGCCGCCCGCGTTAAAGTTAAATAACTCGCGGATAACATCCAACTGGCGGCGAACCAACACCTGCGCCTCATCGATCATCACGATGCAGTTTTTGCCCGACGCCAGAATGTCGAGCACCATCGCGCGCAGATCTTCCATCAGGCTGTCATTAGTCCGCTTGGTGGTTTTGCCTCCCAGTTCCTGAACAATCCGTTTTTGCAGCTCGCGCGTCCCTGGGTGAGGCGGATCGGGAATATAGGCGACCACCGAAGGCTCGCGCACATCCCCCGCTGTATACGAATTGTAGATGTAGCGGGCCAGCATCGTTTTCCCGGTCCCGTAATCACCAATAATGACACTCAAGCCCTGGTGCTGGTCGATGGCAAATGTGGTTTTAGCCAGGGTGCGGGCGGTTACGCCTGCCACGTACATATAATCGGGGTTAGGTGACAGCGAAAAGGGGTAGGTATACATCCCAAACTGGCGCTGCAAGTCCTCTAACCGCCGTTGGGTGATCGCTGGATCAAGTTGATACTCTGGACTTGGCAGTTTGGGTTTTAGTTTTGATGCCATCGACGCCTCCACATTGCCCACACTATAACACAATTCGGGGGCAAACCGAAATGATCGCAATTCGCGCATGATTGATCCAAGGATACCATACTTTGCACAAGATAGTAATCCGCCTTGTGTAAAAAAAGCTCATTTAGCACAGAATAAATTGACTCTTATGACAAATAGTGATAACATCGCAAACTGAACAAGGTGAGATTTCCGGTTGAGCATGTGCCAAGAGATTACACTTATTGGCCTTGAACTTTGGCGCTTGAAAATATACTTTGAATCTTTACAGATGCATAGCGACTTGGCGAATACTCACCCGGTGAATCCGTTTTTAAAAGCTCGCAACACACTACAGGATCATCTGGCAACCGTGTACAATTCGAGCACGGTCCATATACTTGCAGCAAAGATTGACCGGCTGCTTACCTGGTTTGGGTGGAAGCAACCTTCACAGTTCCGTCGTCACAGGGAAGGTTCGCATCTCAAGCGCATCCGATGTGGTCACCGCATGGGAAAAGGCTCATGACCAATCGCAGCAGTGCTCAACCACCAAACGCCATCTCGCTGGAAGTCGAATATTCTACTCCCTACAGCGCGATGGTACGGGAAGATGTGGTTATGGGTGTGCCGCGCTACTTCCTCGAACGCTGGGTGCCTGTGCTTGGCCCCCAGGCGGCGTCGCTCGTCAATACCCTGCGCCAGCTTAATTACCGCTGCCAGAACGATACCGTGACCATCAGCGGATCAGTGCTGGCCCGCGAAGCCGCCATATCCCGGCGGCATCTGTATACCTGCCTGGAAACGCCCTGGATCGAGGCGTTTGTCCGTCCCCAAACCGGCGAGCGCACGCGCAACACGGACGGGCAAATCGTGCAGCAGGCCAATCATTACCATATTCGCATGGATGATCCGCTGACTCCGGCGGATGCGGCACATCTGGTCGAGGTGCTGCGCAATCTGGCCGATACCCCTGTAGAAGCCGCTCGCCGCGCCATAGAGCGCCCGCCGCGCGAACTCTGGGCCAATGCCGCAACCGCACCCGCCGCACCGTTTACGGAACAGCGCCCACTGCTCGCGTTGGATGCGATCAAACGCGCGTTCCCGACCTGGCAGGCGATGCGTCCTGAGCAAAACGCCGAGCTTGCCCGCGCTGCCGAACAATTACATCGCCATATAACCCTGGTGAACGAAGAGGGCCGCACCAACAAAATTATCGTTCCCCAATATTTTCGCAGGCATTGGTGGGCGCGCCTGGGTCATGATCTGGCGTGGGTCTATCTCTGGCTGCGCGGGCAGGTCTACGACAATCCCAGTGAGGGCATCCAGCGCGATCTCTGCTGGGTAGATTCACTCAACACGCTGCTGGAACTCATTGGACGCACGCGCGAATGGTGGCGGCGCAATGTCGAAACAGCGGCGCGTTCCTCGGAACCCTGGACACTGGCGGATTTTTTCGCGCAAACAGCCACGCAAAAAGGCCGCGATTCGAGCCATCCGCAGTGGGTGGCCCGGCAGTTTCGCGTCGCACTCACCATCCCGATTGCGCCAGAAGACCAAAAACGGTACAGCGATCTCCTTACAACGTGGCCGCTCACGGGCCGTGTAGACACACACGCCACCCTAACCGCGCCGGAAATGGCGGATCAGGAAACCGGAGACAAAGGGTCTGCCACAAATGAACACATCGGGTTAGCCGGGGTCTGCCACAATTCTACACATCGGTTAACAGAGGGTCCGCCACAAATAAACACACCGGATCACCGGGGGTCCGCCACAGATGAACACACCGGTTCACCCGGGGTCTGCCACAATTCTGCACAGGGGTCTGCCACACCTGCGCACACAGAATCAGAGTCTTATACACAAGCACCAAAAAAACAAAACCAAGACCCCAACACCACCAAGCACCTCAAAACCGATTCGGCAATACCAACGGATTCGGAAGAAAATGAAAGGGTTGTTGGTGCTGGTGCAGTTATGAATATTGGTTTGAATACGGAAACCGATTCTAAGCTCCTGATCGACCAGTTAGCGCAATGCCTGGAATCTCGCCCGCAAACCCCGCTGTATGACGCAGCTCCTACGGCGATGTGGCTGCATCAAGCCTGGCCGGAACCCATACGACCCCATACGCCTCTCTGGGCATTGGTTATGGCAAGAAAAATAAACGCGCGTGACCTGATTGCGCTGATGCTCGCTGTTTGGGCCGACAGCGCGATCAAACACCCGCCGCGTTATTTGAGCTGGTTAGCACAGCGCTGGCAAGCGGTGCCGGAGCTGCCGCCGGTCGATCATTGGGCACAATGGCGCGAATTAGCCGCGCTGCCTATTGGGGAATGGTTTACTACCGGGCGGCAGCAGTGGATTGAGTTGGTGGCGCGCGATAAGCGCGATCTTCCCTTTGGACTGGATGTACTCCGCGACGAGATAGTCCTGGTGGACAACCCGGAAGAATTTTTGCTGCCCGATATTCGCGAGCCGGAGCAACCCCCTGTGCCAAACGGTCTGGACGTCTGCCCTGGAAATGGGCGGTTGAGCATCAGCGATATCTGGCGAGCGACGTTGGGGCAGTTGAGTGTCCAGCTTAATCGCTCCACCTATGCAAACTGGGTCGAGGGCGCGCGCGCTGTGTCGTATGCGGACGGGGTGCTCACGGTGCGTGCCCGGCATCCATTGGCGCGTGATTGGCTGGCTCAGCGCCTCAACCATTCCATCGAAGAAACAGCTTCATTTCTGGCTGAGGTTCCGATCAAGATTTGTTATACGGCAGATCCGTGATGCTGGTGCATATCATTATAGCTGTGTGAGGTGATGGGGTAGGCTATGACGTTTAAAATTTACGGCATTGGCTACGCAAACCGCACATTGGCGGAAATTTGCCAGGTCGCGGGCGAAAAAGAAGCCTATGTGATCGATGTGCGATTTTCGCCTTTTTCTCGAAACCGCGCCTTTCACCGTGAAGCGCTGCGGGCCGCTTTGGGCGAGCGCTACCGGCATGTCGCAGTGTTGGGCAACCGGAATTACAGGGGTGGGCCGGTTGATATTGTCGACTATGTGGCGGGGCGCGCCTTGCTGAAAAGCCTGGATCGTCCCGCAATTTTGATTTGTGCATGTGCCGATCCATCTCACTGTCATCGCTCGGTGAGCCTTCACCGCCTTGCCGAAGAAGGGTTTGAGACGGAAGAATTGAATCTATCCGGCACTGCGCAGACGGAATCTCGCCAGTTGCCCTTGTTCTGAGACGTTATTCGTATAGTCATAGAATGAAACACCCCACGCTGCCCTGCAACTGGTGGTACATGTATAATCCAATGATACTGTGTGCCAGAATGGGAGAAACAAGCCGTGCCAGATGTGCGTGGTTTTTTACTGCCCGATGAAAAGCGGGCCTTATTGCGCCGTTTTGCCCCAGTGCTGATCCTGTTCCCTGAAGATCGCCATCTTGCTCCTTATCCCGAAGAAGGTGATGCGATTTATACCGTGCGCGGGTCGTATCATCCGCGCGCTGTTGAACTGTTTCTCGATCTGGCGCGCGTGCGTTACAACTGGCGGGCCTTATGGCGCGCGCCCTGGCTGGCGTTTTTCCCCCGGTCGTATACCTCCGAAATTGAAGCGATCCAGACGGCAATAACGCCCCAGGAACTGGATCAGGCTGCCGCGCTCTATAAGTCCGATCCCCATTATGTAGGCTTGCAGGGCGAAGCGTATCGATCCGCGATCCGCTCGCGACTTACTCAGGAACGTTTGGGGGATCGGCTTCACAGCCTGGATCTTCCGCTCAATCGATCCAAGAACCTGAAACACTGGAAAGCCTATTTTGACTATCTCGAACGGCTTCGACCCGCGGCGCAGCGCTCGGTGGTTTATGGGCGTTTGATGCAGGGGTTGGTTACGTTGAACGCTGAAGTGGCGTCCACCAACGAAACCGAACAACTGCCGTTGTCTAGTTTTGGCCCGGTTGATGTCAGCCGGACTCGCATCGCGCTGCAATATTGGTTTCACTACTACTATGACGATTGGGCCAATCGTCACGAGGGTGATCTGGAAAGTATCACGCTGCTGCTTGATCTTGACGAGGCGCTGATCCGGCGTGCGCAGCTTGTCCCAGAGGATGAACTGCTGGCCGGGGCGACCGTGCTGGAAGCCGGGTATTCGTCTCATGAAGATGGTTACCGGCGGCGCTGGGGGGATGTCCAACAGACCGCAGAAGGTCGCCCGATCGTATATGTGGCTCGCGGATCATCGGCCTCCTATTTTGAATGGCGCATCGAAGGGTATCCGGCATCGGCGCGCGTCGGGCTTGTTGAGAAGATCGTGACTTTCCCAGGGATGTTTTTTGGCGCGCGACGCTTTTTAGGCCGGCGTTGGGATGCACAGTATTTTGCGCGGTTTATCGCGCGCGGCCCGAAGAATACCGACTGGGTGGCTGCGGATCCCCGGCCTGACGATCGCCTTCAACCGGAAATGGACAACATTCTCGAACGCAGCGTGCTCGATGAATGTCAGGGCGTGCGGCGTGTGCCCAAATTCGATTCGTCCGCAGGGTTTGACAGCGCCACGTATTACCTGGAGACGGATGACTTATTTTGGGTTGAGATGTCACAGGAATATGGGGTCCATTGGGGCGAGGATTCGCCGTTTCCGGGGACGCAGGGGCCGCGCGGTCTGCAAAAATCTGAGCGCAACAAAAAGGCCGCGCATATCGATCAGTTGGTGCGGCTTGAAGTCCGTATCGAGCGGGCGTTGGATGCGATTGAGCAGGCATTACGCCAGGTGAGCGAGCGTAAGCTGGCGGTCACGAACGCTATTCCGCAGCTCGATCAGGCGCTGCGGCCTTTGCGCCCCGCTGCGCTAGACGCGGACGATGCGCTGCCGCGCAGCGTTCGCAGTTTTGTGTATACGATGTGGGCATGGATTCTGAGGGTTCATCCCGAAGCGTGGCCCGGTGGCCCCGGTCTGATTAATCGCTGGCGCTTTGCACGTTCACTTAGGCCGGGGATATTTTCGATTTTTGCCTGGGGTGGAGGATTTCAACCGTTGTTGGACCGGCAAGATCCGCTGTATCACATCAAGACTTTGTTGGCGCGCGTGCGCCAAACGCGCTACGAGACTCAGCATCCTGGTTCAAAATGGGATAACCCATTTTCGTGGGTGCGCCATACCTGCATAGCGGATTCGTTCTATTATGGTCGCCAGCCGAAACAATCCTTTGCCAAATCGGACCTGCAACTGATTGACTGCGAGGACGTGATCACTTCAAGCAACATGAAAGGATCGCATCCTCGCAGCGGCTAGGCCATGGTGGCGTGTTTGCGGCCAATCAGGCCGTTTTTGTGGTTGATTTCCTATCCCTATACGGCCTAACTTTTGATCAACTTGGCTAACCGGATCGCGGATTGGTCTTTGATCTGTTGGTGCAGACTACCGCCGTGACTGTCCATTGTCACTACGGCAGGGAAGTCTTCGACTCGGATCACCCAAAATGCTTCGGGAACGCCAAATTCCATCTTGTGGACCGCGATCACCTCTTTGACACTGCGCGCGATCAATGCGGCTGCGCCGCCAATGGCGTGAAGATACACGGCTCCGTGATCCTGGCATGCCTGAAGCGTTTTTGACCCCATGCCGCCTTTGCCAATCACTGCGCGCACGCCAAAATGCCCGATGACATCGGCCTGATAAGGTTCTTCACGAATGCTGGTGGTTGGCCCTGCTGCAACAAAAGACCAGATCCCATTGTTTTGCTGCACAACCGGCCCGCAGTGATAAATGACACCATCGTGCAAGAGCGCCTGTAGCTCTTCGTATACGGCTTGTTCAGCCGCCGGGATCGCTCCATGAGTTTTGATGAAGTTCTCGATCATATATTTGTGGGCGGTATCGCGCCCGGTGACGATAATCCCGTTTAGGCTGACCGGTTCGCCTACGGTGAGTTCGCGGATAGCTGCTTCGCTGATCGGGACGGTCAGGTTACGCATAGGTGATCTCCTCGCCCTGCACGCGCATACTGGCGCGGCGGTTGGCCCAGCACATATAGGCCACTGAAACAAAATAGGACGCAGGCAAGCGGTGCAGCGTTCCTACCTTAACCCCTAGCAGGGTGGTTTTGCCTCCGAACCCCATCGGGCCAATGCCCAGTTCGTTCCCTTCTTCGAGCAAACGATCTTCGAGTTCGGCAAGCTGGGGTTCTGGGTTGGTGTCTTCCAGCGGGCGAAAAAGCTGCTGCTTGCTTTTGACATACGATGATCCTCGGTCGCCGCCAACAGCGATACCCAATACACCAGGGGCGCAGCCTAACCCTTGTGCTTTATCGACCGCATCCAGAACCACGCGCCGCACACCTTCCAGATCGCGCCCTGCGCCTAATTCGGTGTTAGGCAGTTTATACTGCGTGCTGACGTTTTCGCATCCGCCACCTTTTAGCAACAGTTCAACTTTGATTCCGTCCTCGTCCCATTCGTTGAAATGCATCGTGGGGTAGTCGATGCCGCTGTTGTCGCCGCTGTTTTTTCCGGTCAGGCTGTCTACGGCGTTGGGGCGCAGGTAGGCGTGCTCGGTGGCGATGGCGCAGGCCCGGCGAATCTGGTCAGCCAGCTTGCGGGTCGAGATGCCTACCGGATAATGAATCTCAAATATGGGTGTTCCAGTATCCTGACAGATGGGCGTGGAGTTCTGGCGGGCCATCTCCACATTACGAATAATCGTGTTGAGTGCCCCCTCTGCGGCTGAACTGGGATCTTCCCTGGCTTGTGCTTTGCGCAAGGCCTGTTCCATGTCGGCGGGAAGTTGGGTCGCCGCGCGCCGGATGAGTTCTACAAAGGCATCGGTGAGGTCTTGCATAGGGGTAGGATTCCTCCGTTAATAATTTGAGAGTTTGAGGCAGCTGGCATTTTCGCCTGAATCAAGCATCATTTGGGGGGATTGTGCCAGAGCTACCTGGATAGATTATAGGGGTTTGGCGGAGATTGGGTAAAATGTGTTGTTTTTTATGTTATTGACTATGCGAAATATCAGGACATTTTTGAATCTCTGGACGAGGATATAAACACATACTGCGCCACCCCGGCACCCACGATGCATTCCTGCTGCTCCACCATAAGAGTCAGCGGCCCTTCAAAGGGATCGCGATTGAGCACTCGAACCTGTGCGCCCACAACCAACCCTTTTTCTTCCAGGTATCGCAGCATGTCCGACGATTGGTCGCGCAGCCGCGCCACCATTCCCGGTTCGCCCAGGGGCCACTCAGCCAGCGAGATCAGATCACGTAAGGGAATCTGCCCTTCGGAATCAGGAATAGGGTCGCCATGCGGATCATAGCGCGGATCGCCCAGGTATTCGGCAATCCGCTGGGCCATGCGCTCCGAAATGCTGTGTTCCAGACGCTCGGCTTCTTCGTGAACCTCGTCCCAGGTATACCCCAAGGCCTGCACCAGAAAAAGCTCCAACAAACGGTGATTGCGAATAATCTCCAGCGCGACGCGCTCACCCGCCGCAGTCAACCGGATGCCGCGATAGGGTTCGTGCAAAACCAGCTTGGCTTTAGCCAATTTCTTAGCCATCTCGGTTGTTGAGGGAGCCGTAATGCCCAACGCCTCAGACAGGACCGAGGTCGGAACACGCTCTTGCTCTTGCTGGAGCAAATAAGCTGTTTTGAGAAAATCCTCAATGGCCTCGCTGTACACTACGCGCGATGAATTGGTATCGCTCAATGTCGCCTCACTCCCTGAGCCAGCCGCCTGCTTTCATTGTAACAAGGTTCAGCCACCCCGTACACCTTCCGATGGCGTTTTGCCTGGCATCGCTTGTATAAAAGCCGCGCGCCCCGGTTAGTAATCGGGGCGCGCGGAAAAGCAGCCAGCAGAGCAGGGCGCTATGAGGTCTGATTGACCAGCGTTTCAGCCTGAGCGATCAGCTTTTCGATCTCGCCCAACCCTTCCTGCCAAAAGGCGGGATCGGTCAGATCGACACCGAGCGGCGCGAGAATCTTCTCCGGCCAGTTCGATCCGCCAGCGCGCAGCACGTCGATATAGCGTGGCGCAAAGGAGTCGCCTTCCTGGCGGTAACGTGCAAACAGCGCCAGCACCAGCAGTTCGCCAAAGGCATACGCATAGACATAGCCCGGAACCTGCAAGAAGTGAGGCACATAGCTCCACCAAATACCGTAGTTGTCGGTCATTTCGACGCTGTTTCCAAACATGGCAGTCTGCGTTTGCATCCAGATTTCGCTCAAACGCTCGCTGGAAAGCTCGCCCTCGGCGCGGCGGGCGGTGTGCATCCCGTGTTCAAACCGGTTCATCGAAATCTGGCGGAA
>JAFGJA010000321.1 GCA_016929355.1 Anaerolineae bacterium
ATCTTTTCGGCGCATGGTATCCTCTCTTTCTTTAGCAAAATTGAGTTTACCATGCGTTTCTTTTCTTAGCTTAATGCTTATGCCCCCAACCCCCTCTCCAAGCACGGAGAGGGGGAGACAGGCAGGATGCAGCTTTTCATTCTCCGCAGTGATAGATCGCCACCTGTCCGATCTCATCCGCCAGGACGCAACGCGCCGCGACATACTCGTAAATCGGGTCCAGATTCGCCACGTCGCGCCGCCCACCGGATGCCCACCACGCCGCGCGACGATCCGCATCTAGCGGCGGGACGCGATCCCCATCACTAACAGTGCTATCCACGATCATGACCGGGGGTTTTGCGTTGAGATCGGCGATCACCTCAGCGATCCGCTTTTCGGAGAGGTCGCCCGGCACAATCAGGGGATAAGCGTAGGTATAGGGCGTGGGACTGTCGCGCCCGGATTGGAAATTGACAAGCGTATTAGCCCCCCACACCCATACCAGATCATCGGGGGCGGTGTGTTCGGCGACATACGCAGCGATCTCGTCGGTCTGCGCCGGGCCAAATAGCTGCCAATCCGCCAGCCAGAAGCGCGCGAGGGAGGAGCCAAGCGGGATCAGAATCAGCAGGGCGATCAGGTAACGCCAGGACCATTTTTTTAACCGCAGAGGACGCAAAGCACGCAGAGAAAAATTAAGATTAAACCAGGAGAAAGGCAAAGTACTCTGATCTTCATTGCGGAGTAATATCGGCAGTAATCCGAAAACAACGAGGATCACAATAGACGGAATCAGGGGAATATAATAATGCTCATAGGCGCGATCCGTGATATTTGCCAGCACAAGATTGATCACAAATGCGCCCATTGCCCAGAGCGCGAGTGTGGCGCGGGTGGTTGTATGGCGATCTCTATGATCCGCGTGAGGCGAGGCGATAGTTTGTCTCGTTTGCTGTATGGCCCAACGCATCCCCGCGCCCCAAAACAGCAGCAGGGGACCATAGGCCAGCACAAAACTGAGCGCGATCAGGGAATGGAAAATCGTCACCCCGATCCAGGGTGTGCCCTGCCCGACCCAATCGTGAAACGATCCCGCTTCTAAAAACGATGCTTTAAGCGCATCATCTAAAATCCCCTGCGCCGCCAGAAATAGCGCCGCCAAGCCTAAGCACGACAGCCCGCCCGCGATCATACTCGCCAGATAGCGCCAGCGCCGCGCGTCATGCCATACAGGATGGCGGCTGATCCAGATGGCGGGAATCAGGGCAAACGCTGCGCCCACCGTCGTCTGTTTGATCAGCAGCGCCACGCCCGACGCAAATCCGATCACGAAACCGGCGCGAGTGGTCGGCTTCTGCAAAAAAGTATAGCCCGCCGCCCAAACGATCATTTGGAACAGAAGCGCATAAGGTTCGGTGAAATTGGTGTTGGAGACAAGCGCCGGATGCCGCACCAGCATCAACAGCAAGAGTGATCCCAACCAGGGAAGACGCCGATCCTGTGACACGGTGATCTGCGTGATAAGCCAGAACATCAGCAGCGCGGCGAAGGCAATGAATAGCATTTCCATGATCCACAGCGCCCATAAATTCACGCCAAACAGCCAGAATGCCACCGCGTCAATGTAAAATACACCCGGCAGTTTGTTGTCCCATGCATCAACATAGGGCAAGCCGCCATCGTGGATCACTTTGCCCGTATAGGCGAAAATGCCGCTATCCCGGCGCTGCGGATTGACGGAGGGCGCATACTGCCACGAGATCACCACAGTGGCGAGCAGAATCAGCAGAATCACGCGCGATTTGATCACCGGATCACACTATCCAGAGCAGATCATCCAACTTGCGGAAAAAGGCTAATTTATCCTGATCGATCTCGGCTACGCCGAATGCCTCCCAAAACGGCGCGACCCAATCCTCCCCGAAGTTATATACGATGCTGCGCACCACCTGGGTCAAATCATAGTACGGGTCCGCGATACCGCCCTGCCCCCAATCAATGTAACCGTTGATGGTTAGCGAGTCGGGATCGATCAACACATTCGGCAGACAGTAATCGCCATGTGTAAAGACAAGATTTTCCTCATCGGGCCGGGTTGCCAACACCTCAGCCAGCACCTCATGCGGCGAACGCCCCTCAATTTTATCGCTCACGCGCCCCTCGAAAATATTCAGGCGCGCCCGCTTGATCAGCGCCGCGATCTGGTTATCGAACGGGCAATCAGTGACCGGGACGCTGTGAATCTGCCGCAAGCCCTCGGCTAGCAGTTCGATGATTCGTCCGCGCTGATCCTTGAAGTGATCATGAAACGCGACCAGACCGGAAATTTCTGACATGAGCAGGTATTGGTGGGTAAACGTGTCGGCAAAATAGAGCAGTTGCGGCACGGGCAAACGCCCCTGCAACCACTCCAAACGCTGCATTTCCGGCGTGAGATCGTGCGGCGGTTCGGCGATCTTGAGATAGCGCGCGGAACCATCCGGCGCAGTCAATCGGAAAACGCGCACGCCCGACCAGCCGATCTGATTTTCGTGCCACGCCACATCTGCGATCAACGCTTGCAGATCGGGCGGCAGTGATTTTTGTAGTGCTGCGAGTGAGGTCATATAGTCAGCCTTGTTTGTGGCGGCATCACGTCCAGCCATGAATCATCCCAGATTGGGGGGAACGCGCTGCAAATATCGGCCTCACCCTCCGGCCCGCTCTCCATTTTGAATGGAGAGGGGGAGTCAGGCATTACCAGATATTGCATCACATCGGTGAGCCGCGATCTCGTTCAAAACCATCGAATCAAAACGGCGCGAGTCTACCACCCGCGCCGCAAAATTGCATCTCAAGGGCAAAGAACCGTTTACTTCAGCAAATCCGCAATCGCTTCGCGTTCCTGCACCAGTTCATCGATCGTAATATCGAGCTTCCCTTTGGCATAATCGCTCAGTTCCAGCCCCTCGATGATCTCGTAGCTGCCATCCGCTTTGACGCGCAGAGGGAACCCGAAGATCAAACCATCCGGCACACCATACGAGTTGCCATCGGAAAGAACCGCCGCGCTCACCCACTTGTCGGGGTCGGGATCGGAGAGGCTGCGGAGGTGATTGACCACCGCATTAGCGGCGCTGGCTGCACTACTTTTGCCGCGCGCATCAATAATTTCCTTGCCGCGCTGCTGGCATTTCTTCAAAAATTCGCCCTCAAACCAGGCGCGATCCGGGATCACGTCCAGGGCGGGCTTACCATTGACCAGCGCATGTTCAAAGTCAGGAAACTGCGTCGGGCTGTGATTGCCCCAGATGCCAAGCTGTGTCACCTGCGTGACCGCCACACCCGCTTTTGCCGCGATCTGCGACTTAGCGCGATTCTCGTCAAGGCGCGTCATGGCAAACCAGCGATTCTTAGGAATATCCGGCGCGCTGTGCATGGCGATCAGGGCGTTGGTATTGCACGGATTCGCCACGACCAACACGCGCACATCCGCCGCCGCATGATCGTTGATCGCGCGGCCCTGATCGACGAAGATCGGTGCATTATCCTTGATCACGTCGGCACGTTCCATGCCCGGCCCACGCGGTTTACCACCGACCAGAACCACCCAGTTCGCATCCTTGAAGGCTACGTTGGGATCATCGGTAGCGACGATGCCTTGCAGCAACGGAAAAGCGGAGTCGTCCAGTTCCATCACCACACCACGTAAGGCATCCTGCGCCTGGGGAATTTCGAGGATTTGCAAAATAACCGGCTGGTCGGGTCCAAACGCTTC
>JAFGJA010000322.1 GCA_016929355.1 Anaerolineae bacterium
AAAAACAGCTTGAACACACCCGTTGACGTGGTGCCGCTGACCGTTTCCGAAGTCCGACGTTTGTTGAACCGCTTAGTGTGGCGGATCTCGCACTCTGTCGAACAGCTTTTGGCCTGGTCGTTTTGGCGGCGACAGCACCAAGCTCGCGCGAAAGCCGCTCATTATCGTCGCCATTTAGCTCGTTCGCCTGCTTAAGCGTTTCTGTTACGCTATCTGTGGCTGTAGTATTAGAGACCATGCGGTAAGAAGAATGGCCAGTCATTTTGTCGCCCCAAGTTCCATCTTGGGAAAAGATCGCAAGGCGAAAGTCAAAACACATCCGTTATTAGCGCCTATGCTTCCGCATGGTCTCTTAAGCTGCTGCTCCGAATTTGCTGTGCTTACCCACCCTCTTTGTCACACTAAGTTGCATAAACCTTGCTTCGATGATAAAGTAACGAATAATTAAATCATCTCAAAGTATATTCCTATTTAATGATATTTAGATGTATAGACAATGATAATACTTATTACAGTTTTAAAATCGCTGGCTTTATTCAGTAAGAACAACATACAGCACCCCAAAATTAAGCATATGATGTAGCCGTTAAACTTGCTATTATGGGTGTATGGGAACAATTTTGTCTGGATTGCGAATATCATTGGTCAATAGTTGGCAATGCTTACGGGCCAGTTTGTTATAGCATTGCGTTTTAGCGGCGATATGGGGAACCATCTATAATTCAACATCCCGAGGTAGGAAAATTTTATGCTGCGTTTTGTCTCATTTATCATGCTAGCAACGACATGGCTTTTAATCGGGATAGCCATGCTTCTAGCAGGCGTAGTGCTAGGAAGCCTCGTGTATTATCCCTGTATCTCGACAACGGCGGGGGGGTACGACTGCCGTGAGATCAATCACATCATTGCGACAGAATGGCTGCAAGATCGCATTCCTAACGATTCATTAGATACCTATTTATTCATTGGCCCGGCATTATTTACGCTCATAGGATTTTGCGCCATTTTTGTGGCCCTTCAGATACTTGATCTAACCCTGCGCCGTCATAACCCAAACCAGGCAACCATGGCTATTGGGTTTGGTGTGTTTTTCGTGATCTTGGTCTTAACAATACGGGCTTTTCTTGGCGGGGAGATCAAAACGCGGGCCGTTGATGCGCGCCAACTTGTTTGTGCAGAAAATCTGCCGGCGAGCATAAACATTTCAGAAGCGACAAATGAGCCAGGATGTTTGATCCCACCGGCAAATCCTGATCATCCTTTTTACACGTTCCTAAACATCGACAAAATTAACCAACTCCGGCGCGGCTTGGTGCTGTTGAGCGCCTGGATTTTGGGTTTGTCGTTGGTTCTGCTGTCCGAATCCACTCGCCCCCCGACTACCGTGCAGCACCAACTCGAACGGTATGGCGAGGATGTGAGTTGTGAGCGTTGTGGGGCTGTGCCCACTGATGGCGAAACGACACCGTTATGCATTTTATGTATGCATTATTTTGAACCGAAAGCCACCATCCACGATGCCCAGACCGAATACAAGGAAGGCGATACCATACGTCTGGATATTGAAATTACGCCCAAAGACAATATCCCGATGCGAAATGCCGTAATCACGCTGCGCGTGGGTCAATTCTTGAACATCACAAACTACCCAACTGAAAAATCCTGGGAAGCGCGGCCTAACTACCAGGGATCAGTCTGCACACAAGTCGAGTTTGTTGGACCAAAAGTTATCGCCACCCAACAAACTATTCCGGTAACGCTAAACGTGCATGAAAGTGTCCAACACCAACGCCGCGCCAAACAGGCAGCGATGATTACCATTGAAGCCCACGCGACAGAATACAGCGCAATAGAAGCACAACCAATCAAAGAACACATCACACTGGTTCGCCCGCCTAGTAGACTTGAAAACATGGAACAATATATGATGAACCACGCGAAGCGGCTACGGTTCTGGCAGCCGCCGGCGGACCTATCAGAATAATGAGTGCGGGAAAGAGGAAACTTACATGAAGCGGCTATCCACGCTGCTGATCATCAGTGTTTTATTAGGAATCACAGGTTTGCAGGTTTGCCACGCGCAAGATGGGCCAGACTGTTCCACAACTTCTGATGTGCGCTGTATCGGCTTATCGCAAGTCAATATTGTTGGTGCAGAAGCCCTGTCCTTATATCCTGGTTTTCGCAATCCCATGCTTGAACTGGACATTCAAATACGCGCCCCCGCCCCTCCAGGGATTGACACTGGGTATATTTACGTTGATACGATCAAACAATTGGGCAATCAGGCTCATGCGCTCAATCACTGCGAACTTGTAATCGTCGCTCTCTCAGACGAGGAAGATCAGTATCTTAAACAGCAAGCTATTATCTGGGATACAGACCGAGAACAACGAGTGCGTGTGTTTGCATTTTGCAAGCAGATCAATTTGCCCTATGGGGGCGACGCCAGCGCAGCGCGGATGCCATTTCCCAGTCAATCCACCACGATTTCGTTGGATGATACCTCGCAGATAGATCAGACTCAGCTTAATACACTCACCGAACTCACCCACAAACTGATCGCGGCTGATTGTAGAGATAGTATTACGGGAGAACCGATCACGCTCAGAAGCTTTCAAGCGCAGCTTGCCGTCTTTTTGATTTTCCATACAACGCCCGACGAAACCGATCCCGTTACTGATGCGTGGCAAAAATTTAAGGATGGCGGGCAAGTGTACGTGGATCAACAGCACGACGATTTTTTCACCTGTCTGCTCCCCGCCGTGAGCACGCCCATCCCGACGCCCACGCCGACCCTAACACCCACACCTCCCCCAACGTTGGGGCCGGATTTATTTACGGCAACACCGGAGCCACCCACACTTTTCAACCAGACCATTCCTGATACACCAGCCGGTGACATCAACCTGCTGGAATTACTGTTGGGAGCCGGAGGAGTGATTACAGCCGGGGTGGTTGTGATCGTGTTGACGGGTATGAAGCGAATGCGGCTGGCTTTGGGGGTGACTGCGCTGTTACTCGCGCTGGGCATTGCCCTTAGCATTCTCTTTCCGAATTTCTGGGAAAACGATCCGGCAGAAAACACGCTCGCACCATCGCCAACTCATACACCACAAGCCACGCCAGGGGAGAATTAACCATGAATCGTCACATCATGGCTCTGGTCGTCATTATCCTGCTGGGCATCAGCATACTGCTTAACCTGAATTCGGCACTGGCCCAGAACGATCCCCATCCGGCGCTGCTGCTGGTCATTTTGTTAGATGATTCGAGCACCATGTCAGGCATAAATTCAGCGAACACCGTTGGCTATTCCGTCCTGACCGGGCGCGATCCATCTGATCCGGCTGACGGGCAAGGCGATGGATTATCGACAGGCACGCGCGATGAAGCGGTGCGCAGCGTGCTCTATTTGCTGGCGAACGATACGCAACAAGCGCATCAGGTGGCGATCATCCAATTCAGTTCGGGAGAAACAACACGCTGGCTCGGTGATGACCCGGATACGCCATTCTTTTATACCATTGGTGGTCCTTCATTCAATCGCCAAACCGGATTGAATGCGATCATCAGCCAACTTGACAATCGCCCCGTTTGGGCAGGCGATTTGAATCCCGGTCCAAGCGATATTGCCACAACACTGGCTAAAGCCGAACAAGCGATTAAGGTGCGTGTCAGTCAAAATTCTGGTAAACCCGCGATTCTGCTGGTCGCCGACGATGTACCGATGGAAGCACCCTGGAGCGGCCCCGACAAAGCGAATCCCTGGAAACCATTCTCACCTGATCAATTAGTACAGTGGACCAGCCGCTATATTCCAGCGCTGGATCAAACGCTGGATATTCTGCGTAACTATCCTGCGTACAATACAACCTGTGCCAACACAATTAACGGCCAATCGCAAGGTATTCCAGTGGGAGTGATGGCGCTCGGTGCGGCGAATTGGATCGGCTATGATGGGACTATCGCTGAAGGCACACCCCCCGATGCCTATTACCAGCGTATGGTTCAAAGCCTGAGCGATGCCCCCCTTTTTTACACCATTGATCCCAACCTGACACTGGATACAAACCAATTGTACGATGCGTTTCGGACAGCCAGCACAAGTTTTGTGCGCGATGTGCGCTGTATTAATGCCCAGGATATGCAGCCAACAGTCGCCAACAGCCAGGATATACAGTACACGTTGTCCGTTTCAAACTTTGATAGTCAGATTCATTTTGTGTTCGATGTATATGATCCGACAATGCAAGTAGTCCCGGAAATTACCCCGGCCCGGTCCAACACAGTCTATACGTATACTGACGCCAAAGATGCGTCCGCCTCGCGTCAGCTTTCACCAGATGGCGTATGGCGCGAAATCTGGACCTTTAACCATCAGGGGAATTGGGCAGGTGATTGGACGATTCGTTTTCCAGGCAACACACAAATCAGGTCGATTACAGCCGAAAAAATAACGGACTCGACCAATCTAACTCTTATCCCTGATCGCAGCCAATATGCCGTTGTAGGAGCCGAAGATATTCAGTTCACAGCCGAACTCAAAGCGGGAGATTGGCCGATCTATCATTCCGATCCGTTAATTGACCATATAGAAGCAACCGTGGCGGGCGAAACATTTCCGGTGACGTTCACGGACGATGATAAACTACTCATCCGTCCCCCGACGGGCAATCTTCCCAATGCGGGACGGCAATCTTTTGCGGTGACAGTCTACTTCAAATCCGATGAGTTCGCACCCTGGACTCATGAAATTGCCGACTTTTTCACGTTTTCAGAAGAAATAACGCGGGGCGACATCAGCCCTAATAATGGGGATACATGGACCTGCACACTCAGAGAGGATAGCAACGAATTCGGCCAACCGTTTACAGTTCGTTTTGTCAAACCGGAGTCTATCAGCAGCGAGGGCGTATTTAACTATATTCGGGTGCAAGTTTACGCCGAGAATCCCGTCGAAAATCCTGCGGCAGAACCCATCGCGCGCCTGCTCTGGGATCAATACACAGAAAACTCCACCGCATTTAAAGGCGTAATTCCGTGCGAAAAACTGACACCCAGTAACCAACAAGAGCGCATCTGGATCAAAGCCGAATTTGCCGATAATACGCCGATTTTTGCCGCGCAGGAGTGGGCTTATGTTCTGGCTCCTACGCCCACGCCACTGCCCACGCTTGTACCCACCCCTTCGATGCTGCCCACGCCTACCCCGGTTCCACCGGATCAGAAAAATATTGTTGATGAAACGACAGAATTATTCGACAGTGGCGAACCTGGCTACTGGTTGGTGTTAGCTATCGGCAGCGCATTAGGCTTGGTCGCGGTGCTGCGCGGCGCACAGATCATACGTTGGTATCTGATGCCACTCTCGTATGTATCGTATACCTTTACCTACCAGGGGCAGCGCGAGGCTATGCGTCGTGCGCTCGTATGGTATTTGTTGGGGATGCCTTTCAAGTATTCCACGATGATTCCGCGCCACCACATGCCCAGGAAAAACCGAACGGCGGAGCAGCAGCAACCACCGGCAACACTTGAAGAATCCGCAACAGCGACACCAGATGAAACGCGATCCCAATCGACGCATCCGCAATTGCGCATCAGGGCTAATCCCGGCGAACTGGGCTTATATATTCAAGCCCCGCCCATCGGGATGATCCGGCTGGATCAACAATTGCTACAAAATCAGGAAACACGTTACGTGAATCGCAAAAAAATCACTATCCGTATTGGATCAGACTATGAGATCGTTATCCATAATCGCCGCGCCCGTTTCTAATCGCGTATCGAGGGAAAACTTATGAAAAATACCACGCCGATCAACCTACGTCCCACCTTGATCATCGGCCTGGGGGGATCCGGTTCCCGTATCGCTGTGCAACTCAAAGCGCGGTTGGAAGACGAACTAGGCAGTGATAGTAACTATCACCGGGCGATCAAAATCCTGTGTTTGGATACGGCCAATGAAAAATTTACGGCTCTCCAACCCAATCACCCCGATCGTGAACCGGTGCGCCTCGCGCCGGATCGGGAATATGTGCGGATCAGCGATGTGCCGTTATATGACTTGATGCGCAGTAAGGAAACCAATGAAGCTATCGCCTCGATTTTCCCCGAAGTCCTGCACTCGACTCAAATCGATCAAGGGGCACAGCAGGTCCGGCGGTTGGGACGTATTGCGTTGTTTTATCACTATGGCCGGATCAAAGAAAAGATCAGCCAGGCAATCCGCGCGCTGCGGCAAATGGATGTAATGGATCGATTGGGTCCGATTGACGATGAGAAAGAACTCTATGTCGCGGATCGCCAACGACTGCGCGTGTTTGTGCTGAGTTCACTTTGTGGGGGAACCGGTGCCGGCATTTTTATCGACATCGCGTATCTGGCGCGCCATCTGGCATTGGATGCCGGAGTCCCTTCGACACGTGCGGTGGACGTGATCGGAATGCTGCTGCTGCCGGAAGCGTTTCCTGAAATCTCGACAACGGGCGGCGCACGCATCCGGGCTAACGCCTATGCATCACTGCTTGACCTGGAATACTACAATCAAGCCACCGAAGCCGATGAAAAACTCTACCGGGTGGATTTGCCGGGTGAACGAATCGAAGTGACGGGCAGTCCATTTTCGCTGTGCTACCTGATTAACAGCAGTGGCCCGCCCGGTACAATGCGCGGGGTGGCCGATCTCGCGCCCATGTTGGCGGACAGTCTCATGTTGATGATCACCAGCCGCATGGGTGAACAACTTGACGCCACCCTGGATAATGTGCGCGCGTCGCTCACCGTCTATCACGGTGGATACCGCGCATTTTATAGCGCGCTGGGCATGGCGCAAATCGTTTATCCTTTCGTATGGCTCAAGCAGCAATTTGGACAACGGCTCAAGCGAGAAATCATCGAGCGGTTCATTTTGCCGCAAAATATATCCCTGCGCGACACACGCGACGCTGCCCAAAAATGGTTTAATGAGCAGCAAAACTGGATGCGGGCCGAACTTGACACTGACTTGTTATCGCTTAAGGAAGATGTGGTCAATCGTCTGAAAAATTTCGCGGAAGAAACTCACCTGTATCCTAATCCTACCGCGCAGTTGCAGACCGAATACCGCACGTGCGTCCGCCAATTTGAACAGACTATCATCACGCAGGTGCATGATAATGCGGTGGATGTCGAACGACGCTTACGAACGCAACTCAACCACGCAGTGGATGATTTTATTGACAAGGGCTTGACCGCAGAGCCGCCGTGCGGTCTCAGTTGGACGCTCACATGGTTGGATGATCTGGCGGCGATAATCTACAACGAGCTTGAAAACCCAAGTTATCTCGATCATAACGCCCCCTTGAGCGAACACCTGCAAAAAATCTACGCCGTCAACGCCATGCCCTTGCTTGGCGAGTGGTGGGGACGTAAGCGCAGTATTCCCAGAGCTGCGTATGATCTCAGTGACTACCTGGAAAACCGAGCGGATCGCATCGTCATCGAAAACGAAATGCGTAACATCTTTCTGAGCAGCATACGGTGGATTGAACAGCATCGTGATCAGGTCAATGCCGCGATCCAGTTCTGGGACCGCGAAAGACGCCGCAGTCAGGAACAGGAAAAACCGCAGTACACGCTCGTGACCCAAACCGTCATTGATGAACACGAACTCAACCAACATCTTGCGGCAAAACTGCGCGAAATCCTGCCGGCAGAAGATGACCAAACCGGCCATGCGTCTCACCTGGACCTGAGAAAACAGGTCGAAAATGCCTTTAAAGATGCGACGAATGGGCAAAGTGGATTATCCCGGTCATTGGACCTTAGCACGCGCGAGGAAATTCAGCGTGCGCTGACCCATCTCTGCATGTCGTATTATGATGCAATCACGGATCGGGGGGATGTAATCGAGCATCTCAACGAACTCTCCCCCATTCGCCGCGAGGACATGATCCGATCCCTGGGTGATATGGCGCAACCGTTGTTGAGCTACAGTAAAGGACTGCTGCAAGCCATTCCGCCGCGCATCATACAGGTGCTAGGAGCCAAAACGCAAAGCGCTGCCGAAGATCATATCCGTCCCCTGATTGGGGATCAGATGGACCTCAGCACAGTGGCAACACACAATCAAGCCACCACCGCCCTACTAATCACCCATCATGGCATCCCGATTTCGGCGCTTGCCAAACTTGAAACCTATCGGGGGCACTACGAACAACTGCAAGACGAACCCAACGCAATTTTCCACCTGGACACAGAGCGCGAAAACGCGCCCTATGATCCGGGATCGTTCTACTTCGTCAATCTGGCCGATTTCCATACCTATTTCGCCAGGACGCTCGCCTATAACTGGCTGGTGCGCACCCAATACCAGCTTCGCCGCTCGGATAACCGGGTGGATTTACAGGATACCTTTGCTTTTGACAGCGCGTTTTTCAGCTATTTTTCCATTGCGATTAATCGCCAAATCACGATTATTAACAATGAGATTGAAGCGCTCGAAAACCGCATGGTAGATCGTTTTACGCTGGATGATTTCACCGTTGGCAAAACGCAGCGTCGATTAAAGCAGTTACACACCATGAACAATGAACTGCAACAGTATCTGGCAACCTGTATCCCGGCTAGAAACCTTGAAGATGGAGTATTGGTCCTCAACCGAAATGAACACGATTACGCTGATTTCCATGTCATCATGCGCCCCCCGGAAGGACGCGAACACCCCACGATCCCGGCCCAGACGTTGATTCAGACGCGAGATGCCATCTTTCGCGGGCAATCACGGCTCGTGCCGCAGTTTTTCATTGAGGCTGTCAACAACTATTACGCCACCCAACTCCAAACGGACCGGATCACGCTGGAAAATTTGATCAAAACGTTCCTGAGTGAACGCCGATACCGCGACTATGCACATGACGATTCCCGCCGCCAGCAAGACTTTACCATGCGATTAAGTCAACCGGGCCAACCAAGCTATGAACTAGAACAGCGTCTTTGTGCAATTTTGAGCGTTTACTTGCGCACCCTCAAACAAAAGGACCGGGGTCTTCGCACCAATGGTTATTGGACTCCGAGTGAGGAATTGTTATGAGACGTTGTCTAGTTATTGGCCTGGGGGAAGACAGCCGCCCTACGCTTGAACATACTCAAAAATCCTTTGCCACAGCTAACGCCGCCAATGATTTGCGCACGTTGTGGATCACGTCTGAGAATCCGGTGGATACCGATCTAAATACGTTAACGCTATCGCTGACGCATAAAAACCTCACCCAACTCTATTATCAGCCTGAAGTGCGCGCGTGGTCAGGCCCGAACTGGCGCGAGTGGAAAGAACAGCTTGCGTACAATCGCTTGTATGGCAAACTGGCCCTTTACTGGCATCGACGGCGCGTTGGTGAACATATCATCGCGCTCATTAATGAGATCAACCGTGACGACAGCCAACGACTCAACCTGTATCTGGTGGCCTCACTCACCGATCCGTTTGCGAGTGGTGCGCTGCTAGATATGGCCTACCTACTGCACCGCACAGCCTTAGCCCGCAGTGGGCGCGTTTACGGAATATTGTTAGTACCCGATACTTTCCATAAACTGTCTACCGGTGAGGCGGGTATTGATCCGCAAGAAGAACTGCGCGCCAACTGGCGTTACGCCGTTGCCTATGCCGCCTTACGCGAACTCAATTTCGTACAAAGCGCGTGGTCGTTTTACCAGAGCCAACACCCCGAACCCGTGTTTCGTATCGAAGAAACGCATGTATCGCCTTTTCAGACCGGGGATTGTTATCTGGTTGGCGGACATCTTGATCAGGCCAGGCGCGCGATTGATCTGAACGCATTGCTGGAACAAACCGGCGATTGGATCGCACTGCATACGCTTACGCCATTTGCCGATTATATTTCTGTGTCGGAAGCCAATCGCGGACTGGTCAGCAGTTTTGGTATTGTCGCCGGTCCCGCCCGCATCATGGATAACCGGGATACCCGGCTAAATGAGATGACCCAGTGCATTCTGGACTACATGCTGCGGAATCCAAACGAGGGCAACGAAACCGCGCTGCGCGTGGATCGCTGGTTTTCACTGCCTGAAACCAATATTCGGGTAGATGAATTTGTCGAATTATTATCGCAACCCCCGCGACAAACGACAGTTTCGCCATTTGCCTTACGGCTTTCCAATCGAGCGCGGCACGAATTGGATGAACGCGACGCTATCTTTGCCAAAGCGGTTCGCATTTTGCACGAACAAGAAACCCAACTCGCCCAACACATCCAGACCCAACAACAGACCATGCTGGAAACGATTGACGAAGAACTCACCGCATGGCGAGACCGCTATGAGGGCACATTCCCCTCAATTATCGCCCTGCATACCTATATTATCCAGCAGGCGGACAAAATCCTGCGGGCGGGGCGCACCCAACTCAACCAGATTGAGCAAGAAACATCCACCGCCGCCCGTTTGATGAAAGATTACCGCAGCCAGTTTCTCTATATTGGCAAAGGGTATCCATTCACGCAAACGCTTGCTATTCCAGCCCTGTTAATCGTGATTCTGGTTGCGGCAGCTCTCTATATTGCGGCTCAACCGATTGCCTTACTCGCCTGGCTGCTGCTCAGTCTAACCCTACCTATCACGCTCATCATTCAATTGCAGAACCAGCATTTCCGGCGCGTGCGTAGAAATTTCATTGATGCGCAAACGCTGTTTCTAAACCAGCAGCGCCAACTCATGATGACCAGCATTCACAGCGCGTATCAGCAACGATTGCTCGATGGCTTAGAACGCAAGTTGTCAATACCTAATGATTCGACCAGCCACACCACAAACAATCTGCGCATTGAGCATATCAGCACAGCTTGTAGAACCCTGTTGAGCCAACTGACAGATACGGACATTACGCCCAGCCCGGCAGTAGAGGAACAGATCACACCCTTACTGCCCGAAATTGCGAATCAGACCAGCACCCGATTATGGGAATTGGAACAGAAAGAACACCCGCTCACACCGGACCATGTACAGCGCGTAATTGCCAATATCATCGAACACCATTTACGCATAGAACTGGAATCCAACGAAAAAGATCATCTTGATCAACTCGTTGCTACACAAACTGAGCACGCGCTAACATTGCTCGCCACAAATGATACCCGTATTGATGAACGACTGCGCCAACCAACGCAAAAGATCATTGGCCTTGAAGGATGGAGCAAACAGACGATCAGTGAAATGGCGGGTGAGCAATATAACAACGCCGTTCGTCTGTTTGATCTCACCTCCGAAGAAGAAACCGAGACATACCGGGTGTGGCGCGAAGGGACTATGCAAGAACGCTGGTTCGTGACGCTGCACCTGCGCAATAATATCCCGCTACAAGCCATCTTGGACTTGAATCAATGGCAGATGGCTTATCAAAACATGTGTTATGTCCCTGAATTACAGCAAATGCAGCGCTGTTTTTTGCATCCCACACGCGCCGGAATTGCCACACCAGATATTATGCTGCCGCAAGCCAGCGAGTTTGAACACCTCCCCCTGGTCATCATGGCATTTGTTGTCCTCCTGCGTTTTAGTAATCAGATCAAACTTGAGCAAGATTTATGCCGCGCGACAGGTGTTCCCGGTGATCCGCGCGCCAACTTTGACGAGTTGTGTGGTGCGTTAGCAGAAAATCCAGATTTAGTATTTCAAACCGATCTGCGTGACTGGCTTAATCCGCGCATGGATGCAGACCTGGCGCAGTTACGCGAAGTGTGGCAGGAATTGATGAATCCCAAACCCAGATTTTCGGAAACGTATGCGGATTGGGAAGTGTGGACCATTGAGCAAATCGACGCGCTGTTAGCCCGGCGGAGCGCCCCGCGCAGCCTGTATGCACTGGCACAGATCGTTGAAAAATTAGTGATTACACCCGAAGAAATTCGCAGCAAGCGCGCACAATATAGCGGCGTCATGCGGTAAGGGTGGGGAGCAGAGAGGGGTTTTACGTTGTCAGATTCATTTAAAATCGGGATTTGGGGAACTTCACGCGCGGGCAAAACAACATTTCTAGCGATGTTGTACCACACATTTCTTTCCCAGCACGACACCTGGAGCATCCGGGCTGAAAATGAGGCTCGCCTGTTTGTTGAAACAGCCTTTGAAGATATTTTTAGCGGGCGTTCCTTCCCTGAAAAAACCGTTCGCGCCCAACAATACCAGTACACGATCACCCATAAATCAACCCAACAAACATTCATTCTTGAATTTCTGGATGCACCGGGCGAGTTATTTGAGATTTACTATCAGCGCAAGCGGCGCAATGAAAACGTGGTAGTTGCACAAAGCGAAACCGAACCCCAACTGGCTAATTTGAGCGCAAACGAGTTGTTTAATTATCTCGCTCAATGTGATGGGCTGCTGATATTCATTGATCCATTGTGGGAATCTAGACCGCATGGGCGGCTGACTTATGCCCAACTGCTCTACCAACTCTTTGAAGATTTACGCCTGGAACGCCCGGATAATCCCCCATTGGCGGCGTTCTGTCTGGTCAAGGTTGATGGGGTCGATGATTTGTGGGAGACTCGCTTAGATCAAAACCATGCCTGTTACCGGCATAATCCGGCACAACCGGTTGATAACTGCACCAAACACTGCCCCGTCCTGCAACACATCGGCTGGCAGTTTATGGTGAATCATCTGCCGGGGTTGCTGCCCAATGATCACGCCAAATGCTTTACGCTTTCTTCCATTGGGCGCTTTCAAACGGAAGAAACGGACTGGCAACTTAATGTTGGGCTGGGGCACGCCTGGCGGCGCCCACTCTCGCCGCGCCCGCCCGTGATCAACATGCCGATCATCAACAACGAGCTAGCAGGCGATATTCGTGATATGCCCGTGACGGAAACATTAGAGCCAAGATCGATCAACCGGATTGATAAAATTGCGCCCTACAACCTGCTCGCCCCGTTGCTGTGGATGTTAGATGCGCGCCTCTATGATAATGGCAACCCCAATACCATCGTGTAATAAATGCGTCCATCACTGCCGGACGTATAGGCTACCCCAATTTCGGTGAATAGTGGATTCATCATGTTTTCCCGATGCCCTTGACTATTCCACCAACTGGTAAAGGCTTGATTCGAGTCAATCTGGAATTGGTACAACACATTTTCGCCAACGGCGCGAAAATCGTAGCCTGCCGCCTGCACCCGATCAGCCGGACGTGATCCATCTGACCCGGCATGGTCCAAAAAGGAATTCTGCGCCATATCGTTGCTGTGACCCTGTGCTACCGAGGTCAGCACCGGGTTAATCTGCACTTCTTGTAGACCGGCAGCCGTGCGAGCTTCATTGACTAACCGCACGATTTCGGTTTCCTGCGTGTGATCTGCGGCAAAAACGCTTGTCGGAGAAACGCCAGGGGTACGCGATGGCCGGACAAACTGTGCCGTTTGCGTGAGCCGCAGCGCGTTGAGTTCCGCAAAGTTTGATGGCGTCATCGTGCTCGTTACCTGATCAACCACTACGGCAGAAGAAACAGTCGGGTGTTGATCACTCTCTCTTGACTCATTGAATATGAATAACCCCACTGCGGTGATACCGCCAACAAGCACCAGTAATACAATCACCGCCAGCACAATTTTTACTCGACGCTGGCGTTGTTGGCGGCGGCGCTGAAGCTCACGTTCACGTACCGATGAAATGTTGAATGTCACGTGTTATACGCCTAAAACTTAGAATGTCATCATGCCCGCTTGCCCACCGAAACCGTAGTCATCCGGGTCTTTCAACAGATGGTACACAACACGGTCCTGGGGCATGGGTTCACCTAAATCAAAGCCCGTGCGCTGGTGAAGAGTCAGCATACTGCCGGGCGTCATCACCCGCGATTGAATGATCTGCTCACGCTGGTTCCATGCGTCAATCCGCACCTGGCGCTGATTTGACATACGATCCGTATCACAGGTAATACGCAAGCGTGTGATCGGCGCTTCACGCGGAAGTTGGCGACGCTTTAAGGTGATGGTGTTGGAATTTTTCGCATCAAGACTGAAATGCCATATTTCATCTTTTTCATTATGAGACAAATCCATCCGCGCGATGACTAACGTGCCATGCGCCGGATGCTTCCTGCGCCGCCGTTGGCGAATAACTATGGCGGTAGTCAGTCCGATCACCAGCAGCACAAGCAACACAACGCCCGCATAAAACACATAAAGCATGGGATTAGTCACCCGCTCGACGGTCACGCGGAAATGGCTGGCCTGTGGATTAAGAACATAACGATCCTGCAATTCGCCCTGCATCGTAACTTCAAGATGATACGTACCTTTGGGGAGATCGCTCACGCTGGTGTAGTACTGTCCGGGTTGGGGACCTGTATTGAAAACCAGATCGCGCACTTCACCCGATTTGTCATCGAACAATTGCACCGTCAACACCGGCGAGCCAGCAGGATCAGCCAATGGGGGCACAGCGATCAGTGTGTTATCATCATCCAGGCGCGTTTCAAAGACAATGTCCAGGTCCGTTGCAGTTAACGGCGGAAAACCTTCTGTCACGTTTTGTTCGGTATTCGGGGCCGGTTCCAGCACAAAAAGGCTAATCATGATGCTGGGCAGCACGCTCACCGGCCCAACACGCACAGAGCCAATGGGCGCACTCGATTGTGCGGACACATCCAGATAGAGCGAGCCATTTGTCATCGCTTCGGTCCAAGTGATCCCGGCGGTATACTGACCATCACCATCAGGATCGGTAAATTCAACTGGCACGATCTCTGTATCCAGCGCATCAACGACTCGGGCGGTGATCTGAATAGCTGAATCTTGCACGATAGTGCCCGCATCATCCACCACACGCGCGGTTAATTGCACCTCCTCACCGACCAGATAGGCATCAGCCGGAAAATCATCTACTTGCAAGATCAATTCACTTACAGTGAACGTATTGAGATCGGATTGGTCAAAAATAATATAATCTTCCCCGGTGGGCAATGTAACACTTGCCGTCAATCCCAGGGTATAGGTCCCATTCAGGTCTGCCGGATAAACAGTGCTATATGCACCGGGTTGCGTGGATGTAAGCGGCAAGCGCGTTTCAGTCCCATCTGGCAGAGTTAGACGCGCTTCGACAGCAAGGTCATACGGCGGTGGATAACTGTTGAGTGGAGTTTGGGTCGTGGCGTCAGTCAATGTCACCGTCAACGGCACATCATCGTACTGCCGGAATGACCCGCCTGTCACATCTGCCGTTACATCAAGTGGAATCAATTCAAGATAGATGTCAATTCGGTCATTTTGCGACCCGACTTCAAATACCCAATCACCCGGCACAGGGTTAACAATCGTCCACACTTCAATGGGGCGATCCTGATTGCTGATCGTTACGTCGGGATCGTTAGCCGCCAATGGCAGACCGTTGGATTGTGTGATCGACAGAACCCCCGGCGAATTACTCGACTTAAACAGCGAGACACGCATTAATCGCTGGTAAGGTGGCACAAAAACAGTATTTATGCCGGGAACAAGCTGTTGGGCATCGGTCAATCCGCCGCTGGTTTGGTCTTCGCCTGTCGAGGAAACCACCTGGGCCAGAATGCGATAAAACTGCACACCAACCTGCTGATTTGTTTCCACGAGCGTAGCGCGTTCGGGCAGACCAACAACAGATTGCCAGTCAGCGCTGCGCGTTTGCCAGACATCGCCCGTCGCATCAAGAGCCAGAACATAAATCTGGTAGGCGAGTGGAGGAAAGGCACGCTGCACCAGATCGTTCACCGTATCCATGTGCTGCTGCTGGCCGAGGGCGCTTTCACACGAAAAAAAGTTCGGGCCGGATACGACACAGGGTTGCCCATCCGTGAACAAAATGATCACGCGCAAATGCGACTGATTCGGGTCAGGGGGCAGCGTGTCAAACATGGTTTGGGCCATCTCAAACGCCGATACAAAGTTAGTATTCCCCAGATTCACTGACCCAAACGTATTGGCTGAAAGTTGGTCGAGAATACCCTGGCGCGTGTTATCCCATTCCATCTGGGTAGGTGCGACCTCTGTCCAGTTGAGCGTAACCACCGCATCATCGCCAAAGTTAATGACGGCGGCGCGCACAGTCAGATCGGGCGCAACAAGCAGCCGATACTCACCAAGCGTATCCAGCGCATACTGCACCGCTTCAAACCGCAGTTGCAATGGATCGGTTGCTTCGCGGTCAGGATAACCAAAATCTGCGCCGCCCATGCTGCCGCTTTGATCGACCAAAAACAGCAGGTCCAGACCAGTATAGGCGGGTGATGTATCTTGGGCCTGGGCTAAACTACATACTCCCCCCTCTACCAGCCAGATCACAATCACCAACAGGCTGCTTATCCATCGTTTATTCATCGTTGTCATCGTCCTCGTCATTCCACCAGGACCGATCTTTATGCTGCATCTCCGCTAAAAAGGTGATCACGTTGGATAAGGTTCCATGCTCTTCGATGAGACGATCCAGATCGCGCCGCGCGATTCGCATCTGGCTGCCATCCGGCAAAGTCAGGGGCAAAGGGGCCAGTTCGTGATCGGGGTTCGTTTGCTGGGGCGTATTCGGCGCTTGTGGAAGCGCACGCGGCCCACGCGGACTGAGATCGGTAGGGCCATTGGTAAGCCGGCGCGGATAGGCAGGTCGATCATCGTCGGGCGGGGTAGCTTCCATACGGTTGATACGAGGAGACTGCGGTTCATCCTCCCAACCGCGCGGGGGATTTTTAGAGGCCCCCACTTTTTGCGTCAGGCGGCTTAACCACCCGCCGCCGCGCGGCCCCTTCGTTTCATCTTCATCGGGGATACGTGGCGCTTGACCGCGCTCAGACTGCGTTTGGCGCGGCGACGAGGCTGCGGGAGCATAGCCCAGACGCGATATAGCCGGATCGACAGAGGGGAAAGCTTCCCGTCCCTGGGCAAATACTTCGCGTTCCGAAGTCGAGCGATGATCATCATTGGCAGCAGAAACATTATTCGACATTTCAACAGCCCCAGATTCCGCTCGCCCGCCCTGCGGCTCCTCTATACTTCGGTTTTCTGTCTGATCTTCCTCAAGTGTGCGTGAACCCGACAGGCCGCTGAGTTTGTGCGTCCATGCGCCGCGCCCAGAAACACCAACTGGCCCACCGCTATCTGCGTCATCTTGCTGCTGAGTGCGATCACCCGCGCCACCCAGAATCGAAAACGATCCACCGCTGCGTTCACTTTCCCACACATCTTCATTGTCTTGATCGTTAGTTTCATCTGTCTCAAGCAGATCGGTTTCAGGTGTGTCTAACTCCTGGTCATCGTCGGTTTCGGCTCCACCCTCATCCTCGGCCTCCAAGTCTAGACCCGAATCAGGCGCATGGTTGTCGTCTTGATCGGGTTCAGGGTCGTTGGCTACTACGTCGGATTCCTCGCCTGTCAACCATGCAATAAGCTGTGATCGCGCTTCGTCTGGATCGTCCTGGGCTTTCGCATACCACTGCCGGGACAAGTCATTGAGGATAATCTGTGGGGTTTCGCTCTCTGCATCGAGAAGTTCCGCCAGTCCAGCTTGCGCCAAAATAGGGAAAAACTCTTCCAGAATTTGGATGATCTGAATTTCACCGCGCAGCCCACCCTCAACCGGAAACCGTGACGGATCGATTTGATCGCAGATCATCTCCGCATCTAGTGGACAATCATTGCCGCCTTGGCTATCCGCATCAACAACCCCTACCAAGAGATCAACGAGATGATCATCGTCCAGCTCAAAATCGGCAATTGTCCAGATTGCCATATATCGCTCCTCTATTTCGCCCCCTGGATACCCGGCATTCAACCGGGCATCCAGGCTGCGCTGTATGTTAACCGAAGATATTCTTGATGAGAATTCGTGTAATCGCGATCAAGTCTTTGATGATTTGCTCATTGCCAAGTTCTGGCTTGCTATACTGGGCCAACCAACCCTCACCTTCTGAGCGATCCCAGGTATCCAGCGTTTTCAATAATGCCCGGTTTTTCGTATTCGAATACCGATCATAGATCGCGCGGGCGTCATCTTCGCTGATACGCGGCTGCCATACACCTGCCGATGGATCCACCCAGTAACCGACAAACTTCAGCAACCCGTCCATAAGAACACCGTTGGGCAGATGCTCAAAATCTCGTTTCGGAATAAGCACCTCATTACCGGACATTTCAGGCATAGTGAAGACCCACCCCTGCCCGGTTTCCTGAAGTTCCTCATTAACCACCGCCGCCAGCAAATACGCTTCGGCCTTGATGCGGTTCGCCAGACCGGTCACTACTATCGGATTGAACATGCGCGCCGATTGCTTGATCTTAACCAACTGTCGTTCGTAAGACAATGCCGTTGCATCTGCTTCAAACACCGCCGAACGCCCCGGCCGCTGAACTGTTCGGACCAACCCCATCTCATCCATATAGGTGTCGCGGGCGATATTCAGGCTGTTGACAGCATCAATAGTCAGCGCGTCCGCCGTTTGAATCAGCGTCAGCGTGAAACGATCCGTCGTATCCAACACCTTGAGTTTTTCTTCGTCGTCGTTCAATTTCTCCCGGCGCAAACGGCGCTTCAAATCGTCGATGCGTTCGATGCCTTGATGCGCCGACAAAACGATCCCCGGCTGTAAAGCGGTTGCCCGTTCATCGGACATTAACAACACCCCCGAATTTTGTAGCAACCGTGCGAGAGTCGTGGCAATCTCATCCTCACCTAATGGGCCTTTGTTCAGAATTTTTGCCAGCCCTTCCTGTTCAGGAATTTCGCGGGCAAAGTAACGTCCCAGGAACAGGATTTTTTCTTCAAAGGTCGCCACATCTGCCGGATCAAACGTCACTTCAACTTCCTGGTCGTTGTCATCCCCTGTGCTCGGCAGTTTTAGAACTAATGCCGGTTTGAGAGATTCATCAACTTTCCAGTAAAGCTGGCGCACACCCTTCTCAATCGGGGTTAGATTATCGCGTTCGTCCGGTTTGAGCATATACGTATCATACCAGACTTCGCGGAGAGGTTCGCCCTCATTGGTCGTGGTGATGTAGGATCGTGTCTGCAAGTTTTCCTGCTGATTCCACATCTCAGTGATCCGGGCATAGCGCGCAGCGAGGCTCACATGCAGCGATCCCTGTTTTGCCCCCATCCCCAACGCATCACCCACACTCACCAGATGATCGCGTACTTCACCTGCGATGCTGGCAAATACCTGTAATTGGCCGACCACCGGATGTTCAGGATCATCCATAATTTGGCTGATCTGGGAAGCGATTCCCTTCAACGAACCGGGGCCTCCTTCTGCCGCGAGTGTATCCAGGAATGCTTTTGCTAAACCGATCTTTGCGCCACGACGCAGGACGGGATCGATGGGTTCGGAGGTGCGCGCGTGTTGACCATTCAGTAGCACGCCTACAACCTGTGCTAACCACTGCCGCCACGCCTCGTTATCTCGCTCCTCGCGCACTGAAAGCTTGCGCGCAGCACGGCGCACCGTTTCAGCATCATTAGAAACCACACCATTGAAGATAAGCCGCCACTCTTTACTCAGTTGCGGTGTACCAAAACGTTCGCCCAGGAACGCCTGAACCAAATCAGCCGGCGCTTGCCGACCACTGATGAACTGTTCTTTGGCTAGTTCAGGCGCGTAACGCGGCGTTTCCTGGGTATTGCCCATCAACAGCAGTTGCAAGACACGGCGCGCATAACGCACAGTGATGTCTTCCAGCAAATCGGCAAATGGCAGACGGAACTGGTAAAGCCCCAGGCTGCTGACTGCTAGCTTCCGTTCTCGAAGCTGGACATTAGTTGACACACCGCGCATGGTATCACGCCATTGGTCCAGCCCGCCCCGATTGGCGGCTGTATCTAACCACAGCGCGATCCCATCCGCCAAAGACGGATAGATGCCCTTTTCAGGCGCAATGTGGCTCAAAGACGCTGGTTGGCGCTCACCATCATAGACGTAAACGTCATCAAACAGACTGTCATCCACGTCGCCATCAAAGACCATCGGCATCGCCGGGTCCGACGTGTATGCCATCGGGAAGGCCGCGCCAATCGCCAGTTGGAACCGTTCCGTTTCACGCAAAGCAGCGATAGTATTTGTCGCGCGACTGAGATCACTGCGCTGGCGACCTTGCGTGGCGCGATCAGTCAACAGATGACCGACCAGCCGCACTTCCACCAAACCCAGACTTTGCTGCAACTGGCGAACCAGATAAGCTACATCCAGGAATGCGCCCGATCCCACATCGTCACTGAGATCAGTCACCAACAATACGTGCAAACGCTCAGGATCATGCAGCTTTGAGGTTTTGGCTAACTCGCGTTCGGCCTCCAACACCGTCTGCGCCGCCGTTTGTAACCGTTGCCACAGGTTATCATCGCCCGGTTTGCGCAGATTGTCGATTAAGGCCATACGTCCCATAACCCGCCGGTCCTGAAAACCGGTCTTAGGATCGGTAGAACTGCGGATTTCGAGCATCGTCTGGTGATCAATCCATCCTTTGTAGGTTGGATCATCGTTCACCACGTCGGTCAGTCCACGCAGATTTTCCTGCCATGCCAGAATTTCGTGATCGTCAAGTTGTAACCCATCCGTTTCACGCTCAAGGTGTCGCGCTTGACTCCCGTCTAGAATGCAGAGAAGACCGACATTCTGCGAGGGATCGCCTAATTCGGCATTCGCCAGCGTCTTTTTCAGTTGGGTCAAGACCTGCCACCCCGGATTACCCAGACCAATCACCAGTGAGCCGCGCGGCTTCCACAAAGGCTGCAATTGGCCGCTAGGCAAATTGTCATCCGGACCTAACGGTTCGCGTTGAGGCTGCAACGGCGGCAGTTCGGGCAGTTCTTCATCATAGTCCGGCTTACGTAACCAGCACGCCAGCAGCATCAAAGGCAGCAGAGGCAGCAAGCACAGCAGAGGCAGCGGCCACATTCGGTTTCTCCACTCATCCAGCAAACTTGTCTGGTTAATAGGTTCGCCCCAATAGGGCAGATGTTCAAATACACCTGGTTGGGAAGCGCCACGCAATTTATATGCGGTGCTGGTGGTCCCATCCGCATAAACATCAACCACGACAATATCAAAGTTCGGATCATAGGCGGTAGTGTTAAACGCCAATTTGGTCCCGTTCCGATTCCAGGAAGGCCAGGAATTGCTGGCATTAGGGGCATTACCCGCAATCGGTCCCGCAACGCCTGTTTCCAGATTCAGCAACCAGATTTCAGCTTGCGGATCGGAATAGGTGGTTGCGTTCTGATGATGCGTAAAGGCCAACCAGCGACCATCGGGCGAGAATGCCGGGTAGTAGTTCAAACCGTCATTGGCACTTGCGCCAACAATCGGAATCGGCACGGCGTTCAGCGCGGGGTCTGATGCGATCATGTAAATATCACTCTGATTTAGCGCCAACAAACCAACCTCAAGATTGCCTCGGTTGGCGCGTACAAAAGCGATATTCTGACCGTCCGGGGTCCAGGCCGGCATCAGCACCCCGTTTTGGGCGTCCGATGCGTTCTGAAACTGCTGCCATCCATACGCGGGGGCATCACGGTCAAAAACGAACAATTCCGCATTACTGGTGGTTACAGCCAGTTTGCGACCATCCGGCGAAAACGCGCCGTATATTGCGTCAATCGGCGGCAAATCCTCGATCAAATCGCCATCAAATTCGGTCAGACGTAAGGCATCATTATCCGGTACAGGGCCAACAATTGCCCCCACTATTTCTGCCTCACTGCTCACAAAATGGCAACCCAGGCAACTCGCCGTTTCGTTCAAAGAAGATACCTGCGCCGGTTCATCGGCGGCCAAATCACTATGCGTTAGGAAAATTCCGCGCTGGCTGCCATCCATCCGCCAGAAGTACACGCTTTCCGGCACATCACACAACACACCGGCGACAGGCTGTAACAACAAAAACAGGAGAATCAATAACAGGATTAAGAACAACAAACGCAGCAACCAACACAGCCAATCCCAGATAGTCTTGTGTTTTTTGCTTAATAAGTTGTTCAGCGCCCGCCACAACAGATACACTCCGATCAGGGCTACGATGATGACCACAATCCAGGGCAGCCAATCCCACCACCCCGGCGCACAAAAATCAAGGCCCAGATCGGTTGTTCTCCCAATTGTCTCCGTAGGACCGGGATCGCGCAGAACCGCATTCGGTGTTGCCGTTGGTGACGCGGTTGGGGTTGGCGAGGGTGTAGGTGTGGGCGTATGAGTGGGCGTCGGTGTTGCCGTCGGCTGTAAAATCGTGACTATCGGTCCAATTTCTGTAGCGGCTGCCGGAACGACCTGTCCACAGGGGAAATATTCAACCGCCACGGTCCCCACCGTCGCATTGGAGATTGCCATCAGACCGCGCAGTTCGGTTTGTAACTCGACATCCTCACCACTATTCACTTGATCCACAGTCCATTGAAGCACGTTCGGCGCAGTAGCGGGACCGTTTAACGCCGCATTCGGCACACTAGTGCCAGGAACGATCTGGAAAATTTCTGTATTGACCGTGTACGTGATGACCAGGTTATTCGCCACAATTTGGGGCTGAATTTCGCGCGCGATCTGCTCATAGAGTATCGTCAGTTCGCTGGCGCTGGTCGCCAGATACGCATCGTCCGGCGAATCGGCAATATCACGCAACGTATCCTCATCTACATCAGCCGGGTCGCCCAGACCAACGGTAATGATACTCGCGCCTGTCAACTGCCGCGCACGTTCAGCTTCGCGCCGGACCGCACTGGTATCGGAGTCTTCACCGTCCGACAATAACACAATCACCGGATGGGCGTCGCCCTGGTAATTCGCGCTGGCGCTGGCAAGAATATCGGTTGCCAGTGTTAACCCGTCAGCGATATTCGTGCTGCCACTGGTACGCAGATCATTAATCGCATTTTCCAGTACAGTCTGATCACTGGTCAGGTCAACTTCCATGTCGGCATCAGAGTTAAATGACACGATTGCGATTTGATCTGAGGCAGACGATCCTGGGACGAAGTTAAACTGCCGGATAAACGTCAAAGCCGCCTGTTTGGTCGCATCCAGTTTTGAAATATTTTCCGGCGTATCTTCATCCATGCTGGAAGATGTATCGATTACCAAAACGGCATCCACCGGAATTTCACGCGGCACAGCCGGGCATTCACCGCCTTGCAAAGTGATCGTCACCAAAAAGTGATCTTGACCGTCATCATTCACCGGGAATCCTGTTTGCGGGTCCCCCTGGCGCGCGATGCTTTCCAACCGGATGGTGATTGGGCCAATACCCGCATCTTGCGCCTGACTCGGCATCCCCCATACGGTAAGCGCCAATGCTACTAGTATCACCAACAACATGCTGCGCCGACGCAGCAGCGCGTATGATGTAGTCCTAACAGATCTCATAAACATATCGCTTTCGTAGTATCAAAAACTCATCTCTGCCCACATGATGGGGCGAATCAATCCGTCCCGGATTCGCCCCTGATTTAAGTAACACCTACAGGCGGGATGCTTGGGGCTTACAGTCGCCGACTTCCACCCCGAACTTTCTCGTCATAGCGCGCTTCGATGACTCGCCGCAGCCGATCCATTTCACGATCCAGCGCCAAAATCGCAATGGTGTACAAGTCGTAATCTTCCTGGCGACGACGCTGCTCATCATGCGCATCGCCGCCGGTCAGATTGACACCGGACATGGATAAACGCTCTTGCAGTTCAGGCAACGCAGCCGCCAATTCCTGACGGAGTTCGCGCGCCATATCGTGCCGGACGACCAGTTCCGCAACACCTAACTGGCGCTGATTACCGGCGGTTCCATTGCCCTCGCGCCCCAGGAATGCCTCACGATCCCAATTATCCAGCATCAACTCGCCGGTCTCACGATTAACAGAGGGCATGAAAGCTTCAACCCACATGCGCAGTTCTTCATCCACCACCACCTGATCCCCATGCGTTTCAAGTAACGCCAGATTATCCCGATCAACCCGGCGGAGCGTGTCTTCGCGTCGCGCCTGGCGTAAGTAATCCAACACACCAGGATAAGGAATCGGGTTACGCATGGTTGCACCGGGCCGTGTGCCGCGAATATCTTCCTCAAGGATGACGTATGTAATCATCGCATCTAGCAGCGAGGGACGATCAGAGGGTTCCGTGAGATACCAATCAATGATCTCCTTCTTACGTGACTCAAGATCGGGCGCACGCAGTTGCCAGGCAAAGTACGTGCGTGTCTCATCTCCACCTTCTTCACGGCGGACAATAATCCGGTGTGCCAACAGGAACAGAAAATCGAGGAAGCGCTCTTCATTTTCCAGCAGCAGCACGACACGATCCGCGAGCAAGCGTCCCGTTTGGCGTAACCGGCGCACAACATCTTTTTCATACTCGATGGCGCGCACTTCTGCCGGGAAAATATGAGTCGTCTGGCGGGTATCCCAGGGCAACTCGTTGTAACGTTGGTAGCACTCACCAAATGCGGATATACCGCGCAGTTCGATCAATTCCGCCGTGCTCAGCAGCGTGAGGCGGAAAGGATTCTCACACTGTGCTGTCTTGAGTGTGGCATAATCTTGTTCGCTAATATCGCCCAAACCTTTTTCGGCTCCCAGGCGGCGCAGCACATTGCCCAAAAAACCTGTTTCGTCAGGATTTTCCGAATTATGGCTTGCCAGCAGCACATTGGTCACGATCCGACCTTCAACCTCAGGCCGTTCTGTAATTGAAAGCAGATGCCCACTCCGCCGGGCCAGATCAATAGCTAGTTGATCTTCATTATCAAGATACTGCTGCATCAAATACTTCAACACACTCTCGCGCTGCACAGCATCGGCAAAAACACCACGCATATAACCAAGCATCGCCTGGAGATTGCGCTCGGCCCAGCGTGCGCGCCGCTCCTTACGGAACAAGGCAACGGCATCACCCTCACCAAAGCCGCAGTCCACCACCAACTGATCGCCCTCGACAGCCACCGACCAATTCCAGGCATTGAACATGCGCTCACGCTGCTCTGCCGTTTCAACATATTCGACATAACGTCGATTTTCCCACTCAGCATCATTGATAACATGGTGATTTGCCAGTGATTCGGCTTGCCCACGTTCATCCTGCACGCGCCGTGTCCCGCGCAGCAGTTCGTTATACAAGCCATTGGTATCCGTCGCCAGTACCAACGCCCAACTTTGGAGTTCATCCCGCACCTGATCCAGAAAATCGTAGATATGGCGGAAAGCCCGCGCCACTGCCGCTCGCGCAAACTCGGTGCGGTAGAATTCGACATATTCTTCCACGCGCGCCAAATAATGATCTTGAGCCACCAGCGCCGGATCGCGCTTGAGTAAACTTCGTTCCGAAGCCTTAGCCTGCATATCTTGCTGCGCCCGATCCAGGCCAGTTTGCAGATTGCTGCGCATACTGGTGACATAGGTATCGATACCCGCGCGCACCTCTTCCATCAAATCACCAACAATAGCGAACAAATTGCGCAACTCCTCGACAACAGCCAGAGTCCAACCCAGTTTGCCAGACTTGGCCTGAATGGGATCGCGCGTTGAGGTTAATGATCCATTGAGAGTATGCATGATGTACGCGGCCATGTATGCGCGGAAGCGGTTGGTTTGTAAATCAACAAAACGATTCAGCGCATCACCGTAGCGACCACCCTGCCGCCCCCCGCCCGTATCCACCGGGCCAAGCTGTGAGGTAATGTAGCGGTCCGCTTTGGTTGCTATATCACGCCAGTCTATCGTCGGATCGCCCTGAGGGCGACGTTTATCTGATACCTGTGCATGATTGTAAATCGTGTCTTCGATGATCTGGCGCGTGTCATTGATCGCCCCCATCGTCACCGGATCCGCACCAACGGACTGTGGCACGAGCATATTCAACCAGGTGCGCAGGTCATAAGCGCCCAATTCACGCACCGCATTCTGACGGTTGAGGGCTTCACGCGCAAAGAAATGATGGGCCTGTTCCCATAATCCCGTCGGCATAATCATCCGGTTCTCGTCACGCGGGTCGGGGAGCGGCGTGTGTTTGGTCATCAACTGCTCAACGATGAGCACCGGTTTTTCGCCCCGGTACTCTGGGTTATCCTCATAGCTGACACGGAGCATATAGCCATCATCATTATAGGTCTGCCCCGGCACAATCGCTTGCACAATTTCCTTGCCCAACCGGTACGACCAGGCTTCGATCATTTGTTGGACGGGCAAAATGATGGAATACGCGCCTAAAGAGCTAACCATTGCCTGCTTGCCAACACGTCCCTGGCGTTCAGCGATAGCGTTTGGCATATTAGCCAGCACCTGCTCATTGACTTCCCCGAAGCTCGGATCGACAAAACTCGCAATGGCATCAGCGACTACTGAGGCTGATCCGTCTTTAAGGCTGCGCGCATTCATGCGCATTTCGCCTTCACCATCCAGGATGTACACAAAATCGTAGAGTTTTTCGCGGTTCTTGGCTCGCCAGATCGAACGATTGCCACCTGAACGCTCGCCATGATAGTACATCGGGTAGCCGTAACGATAATCTTCACTCAAGGTGAAGCGTTGCAGTTCGCGCATGGCCGCAAATGCGCGCCCTTTAGCGGATTCAATCTTATTCGAGTCCAGATCGCGGGCGAACGCCTGCGGCAAATAGAAGAAACCACGCAGGGTGATATTAATGTTGTTGTTCGCCGCCACCCGCCGGATGATATGCGGCACATCAAGAAACAAACCAGCCCCCGTACCACCAGCCATTGACCCGACGATCATCACCAGGATCGTATTACCAGTTTGCCGCGCGAGGCTGGTCAACTTGGTATCAAGCACCGTTGCGACGGGTGAATTAGCTGGTTGGGCAACTGAACGAAACAAAGCCAAACGCCCCAACTGCCGGAACATACCAGCGCCTTTATCCAAGTTAAACATGGAGCGCGGCAGTTCCTTCAAATAACGTTCAGCCAACAACCAGGACCGAATTTGAGGATATTCTTCAGTGTCCGCGACGAGACGCACCATTTCATACGCATCACCGCCAACGTGGACATACTCATACGGCTCTAACGAGACAGTTCCGACGCCTGTGCCCTGCTCCCGAATCATCCCATCGGCCCCAACGCCGACTATCGGCTCATCCGCAGTATCTAACACGGCTAACCCAATTCGCTTGGGAATCTCGTTATTGTACATATCCATCAACTGGCGCTTAACATGCACCAGTGTCCACGCACCAGACCCCCCCAACCCGATAATCAATGCCGCTAGTGGCTCCGCCATAACTATCCTTTCCTTTCAGCCATGTGTGGCAGGTTAGAATCTCGCTTCCGTATTGTTGCCAATAATATATTCCACTAAATAACCAGGGCGCTGCACCCGATGCATGATCCGATCTTCGCCTTCCATAATCGGCAGACTGCTGCGCGGAATTTGATTTTCATCTGCGCCCCGAATACGGATGTCATCCAGGTAGAAGGCTTTTTCTTCGCTCACTTTGGGATCGTTATGGGTAGACACAACAATCTTTTCGAATTCCCCGATATTACGGAAAGTCTTTTTGTTTACCCCGAAGGCAGCGAGCGAAATTGTCGTCACAATGTCTTCATGGCCTTGTGTATCGCGCGTTTTAAGGACTAACGTGCCTTGCAATGGATTTTGACGGCGTCGTTGATAGATAACCACCGCACCGATCACAATAGCCAGCAGACCAATGATCAACCCCAAGATCACGATCCCACCAACTATGGTTACGATTGACCATTCGCGGTTGTGTTCAACTACTGCCCGTGACGGATTCCAGTCATAATCGCCAACCAACGCCATTGCCGGCGATTGAACACTGGCTTCGACCTTATAATCGCCACGCCCCCGGTGCTCCAGGGTGGTCTGGTAGATACCTTTGCTCACTTCGACCATCTGCGTTGTGAGGTCTTCGGATTCATCGCCGTGCTTCAAGATCACTGTCGGGCGCGTCTCCGTCCCACTGGTGAGATCGCTTAACGAAACCGCATTGTTCGATTCATCTCTGATTTCAACCTGAATAACGAGCGGGGTTTTACCCAGAAACTCAAACGGCCATACCTCTTCAGACGATCCATTTTCAGGACGCAAAACCAACACACGCAAATCTATGATCGGGCGAACTTCCAACGGCAGCAGGGTCGAACCAACAGCATCAAATGTGCCATCCGTCGCCGGCCACCCAACCGCTACATCGACCACATACTGCCCCGGCTGGTCAATGACCAGATCAGACAACACCTCACCCACATTGGCTGTCGGGCTATTAGGGTATACAGTATCCTGTAACACGACGGTTCCAGCCTGGTCGGTAGCTGTCACTTGAAAGGCCATATCTGCGGCGGCGGGCAAAGGCTGCCCCGATACTTTCGTGCGAATTTCGGCGCGCAAGCCCACTGGCTGCCCTGCGCGTTGGCTGGCGGGATTTAGCCCGTTGATGTCGACATAAGACTCCTGAATGGTGATCATGTCACGCTGAGTGCCCTGCGCGTCAATCACGACATTTTTCATCGTCGCATCTCGCAGCACATAGACAACCTGACCAGCATTATCGAGATAACTCGCATCCAGGCGCACTTCGAAATCACCAGAGAAACGTAAGAATTCGGTGGCCGTAAACTGGTTGATGCCTGGTGCATTAGCCGTATCCAGCGCCAATGGAATCTCATAATCAGGCGGCCCCTGGGGTGTCGTGATCCCGTCGGTGCGGTAGAGTTTGAGGACCACATCCAGTTTATAATTCGGATTGAGCGGATCGCCATAGACAGCAAGCGGCACACCTGTCCCATCCACAATGCGCGCTGTGAATGTGATCGGGGTATACATAAACAGTTCGGGCTGCCCCGGCGTGGCGGGGATCACTTCGGCTGCCCCCACAGCGCTGATCAGATCGGTCACCGCTTCGACATTTTGAATCAAATTCGAGGGTTGAACCTGGGATAAATCCAACTGCCACTGCCCCGGTTCAGGCAAGAGAATTTCATACGTTTGGATTGCAGTTCCCACCCCCTGTGTTTTAACAGGAGATTGTGTGCCATCAGGCCGCCGGACAATCTCGTTGGTGATTGGGGTATTATCGGTTTTGAAAATATTGATGCGCAAAAACTGCTGGTAAGGCGGTACATCAAAGACACCAACACCGTTATTCAGTGGAATGGTCTGTCGCCGTACAGCGCTGCTGATCTGGCTGATCAGGTCAGTCAGAATGCGATTGAACTCACTAGAAATTTCTGCCCCATTCATCACCTGAACATACTGTTCCATTGGGTTACAGCCTGCCGCTTGGTTGGCGCATACAATCGTCTCCCAAGCCGTTTGCCATTTGGTAAAAAATTGATTGTTGGCATCAGAGATAACCACATAGAGTTTGTAGTCAGGGAAATTGGTGCGCATTAACTCTTCAATACGCGCCAAATGAGCGGTTTTAGTCTGATCGTTGCAAGTATTAGATGCACACGGTTCCCCATCGGTCAGCAATACAATGGCCTTGAGATGCTGGGTTCCCGTTGCCGATGGAGCAGGAGCCTGATCAAACATCTGCTTGGCTTCGCGTAGCGCTTCATACATATCTGTATTGCCCAGATTGACATTGCCAAAACGTTGATCAGAAATGTCTGTTCCCAAACGCTGCGCATCAGCATCTTGCAAATAGCTGAGATTTGTCCAATCCAACAGCAACCGTTGTGAATCACCGAAACCGAACAACCCCATGTTGACTTCCAGTGGATCATAGTTTTTCACAAGGTCCTGAAATTGGTAAAGCCATTGCAACGAATATTGCGGAGCCTGGAATCGCAACCCATCGGGGTCTGTACCATTTCCCCAATAGTCAGGCGCACCACAGGGAATGCCACAGGTGCTACCACTTTGATCGACTACAAACAGCATATCGACGCCGCTGTATACTGGCGGTGAAGGCGACTGCGCCTGAACCGATGTGCTCGCAACGTGTAAACCTGCAACCAGCACCCCCAACGCGCCGATTAAAACGAGCCACTTCCTTACATTAGCCATTATCTTCACCTTAATATTTCATTTGATTAAAAACAATCATTGCCAGTTTAGGGCTGATGTGTTGATCTCAACGAATGCAAAAACTTCGCGCCATGTCCAGGTGGAATCCGTTGCCGGGTTTGTCAACATAAGATCGCTTCTGTAGTCTATATCTAATCTATCTGTCGTAAAAGTTAGAAACATATCTGGTTTATTTGTTTGAACATAGGTATCCCATGCCGTTATAGCCATGATCGTACCTTTTTCAGCTTCAAATGCGGTATCTGGCACATAAAAGCGGACTAAACCGGTAGTTGTGGGACGATTTGCATCCCATGTTTGCGTTGTATGCAATCGAAAATTCACAGGGATTTCATTTTCAGGAAACGTCAGTGTGGCTCCATTTGGCAATTGTAACACAGCAGTGGGATCGATAATTCGGACGGTACGCGCAGTGAAAATTGTGGTATCGGTATATTGCAAAGCGCGGCCATCTTGTCCTGGCGCTAATATTTCCCAACCAACCACCCAGGTTTCCCGCCACGGAGAAAAGCCCGTATAAATATACGGTGCTGTCGGATCCCACACTGTTTCAGTCGCCACACACTCACCATCAGCGATCACACTACGGGGCGCAGTTGGATATTGCGGAAAATAATTGTTATCTGGCGCAGCATAGGGCACAGCGCCAACGTGATAACAGATCACCGCTATCGTTTTTATCCCATGTCCCCGTTCATCCCGCGCCGCAACACCGATATAGGCTCGCTCATCCAGGGACCAAAACACTCTATCGCTGATCTGAACATCCAGGTGCGCGGCGGGTGGCCCCCAATAAACCGGCACACAGTTTTCCCCCATATCCATCCGGTCAGCCAACCGTACACACAATGTCCCCTGCCCTCTTACGGGAGTTGTTGGTGCAATATACCGTACCAGTGTACTGCCCGGCTGCATCTCAAGTCGCACCGCTTCAGCCTGATCGTCTGCGGTCTGCAACAAACCGGCTGATGCACCCACCACAACGGGGTAACGCCCGCCTAAGGTAGCGGGATACGTTTGCAGATTGAGCGCAACATCCTGGGCCATGCCGGTTGCGATAACGAGCGGTCCATCAAAGCCCAATGTGACCGTCTGCCTGACCAATGTCAACTCCGCCGTATCCTGCGCACGTCCGAGGCGCGGCACATCAATAATAGCGGAAAGAAGCACCTGACTTTCGCTGCCCGTTTCACCCGCCGTGTAGACCGTCATGGCCTGCCCATCAGCAAGCGGGACACTGATTGGATTAACGCTACCACCGCCCTCGACCCGAAAAAACACTGTCAAGCCTTGCATTTCCAAACTGGGCGGCGCGCTCACGGTCACAGTTACCCGTGTTGTTGAATGTCCGTCACCGGGCAGTTGCTGATCCGGCACATCAACAGTAACTGCAATGTTGACATCGGATAGTTGTGGTGTTGGCGTAAACGTGGGCGACGGTATAGGGGTTATCGTCGCCGTAGGAACCGGCGTGAGTGTCGGGGTGGATGTCAGTATTTTGGCATCTTGACCACATGCTGCCAGCAGAATCACAACCATCAACCAGAACCAACACGATACGCGGCGCACACCTCGCTCACCAGCAAACCCTCGCACCACATTACTCCCTCTACATGCTACAACCCATCCCTATTGTTCTGCCCACAACTCCGCCCCCGTATCAGACCGCACCCAGGCTAACCCTTCTCCTAGAGCAACTTGATACCATATCCAATCAGATCGTTGTCCATCAACTTGCAAAATCATCAAAGGATAAACCAAAATTACATCATTTACACTGCGTAACAAAGCCCCATTAACTGAAGGTTCGGCTCGAAAATTTACAGAGGTAGGATTTGCAGGAATATATACTAACGGAGTCGGTGACACCGGACCTAACCTAATACCCAGGTCTGTAGGCTTGATACTAATCGTAAACGAAGGCACGCTCGCTGGATTTGCATCATCTGCTACGGGTTGGAAAATAAACTTTTGGCTCTCGCCCGGTGCAAATTCCCATAGATGGTCATTTGTCAGTTCAGAAGATACGCACTCGTCATTGATAACAAACACACCGGGTAACGTAATATTCACATTGACCTGGTAATGACGCTCTATGTTTCCGGTTGGATAATCAGTTTCCAACCCAACGACCAGTGGATAAAAGGGTCGCGTTAAATCCAAAGCCGGGCAGGATTCGGCTAACTTTGTTTGGCGATCTACATCAAATTCTGCGGCGGTAGTTTCAAATTTAATCGGCAGCGCATCACGTCGGATTTCTATGGGTAATACTACCGCGCGTTCGTTATAGATATGGAATTCAAGATCAATCATGCCCAACTTATTTGCATCGAGCGGGGGGCAATACACAGCGCTGCGGATCGTATTAGCCCCAATCACAATCGCAGATGTCCTTACATTTTGCGCACATCCTTCAGCACTATCCGCCACGATGCCCACCGGGGCAACTGGCGTGATCTCTAGTGACTGGGTGGTTGTATTAGCAATCATCAATGGGATAAACTGCGTACTGCCCGCATAAACCACTGGATCACCTTCTACCCATACAACGATAGAGAAAGGAGTCGTGATTTCATCCGGGGCTGGTGCAGCCTGAGTCAACGCCTCCGCCACGGTTGTGCCCACTATCTCCTGCGCGCGTTGCTCATACAGTCGCTGCTGCGCATCTAAGGTCTGCTGCTGATTGACAACTACAGCTTGAGCGGTTCGCGTTGCATTCATATCAAGAGTCGGCATGATGATCGGTGATGCGGTAACGGCGGCGTCATTTGTGTTATCCGGCACAGGTGACTCAACCGGGGATACTTGAACCGTTGGCGTCAGCAAGTTTAACAATGCGACCTGTGTTCGTTCCAAACCATCAATGGTATTTTGTTGTCGCTGGCGTGACACTAATCCGAATGCAAAGGCCATACCAGCTACAACCACAGCGAGTATCACAAAACCATACACGATCCACCCGCGATCATTACCGGCAGCAGTAGCTAACCGAAAGCGTACCGGAGGGGCATTCCGTTTTGGATCACTCGCCATGTGTTACGCTCCTTGAGTCGTTCGTGTCTTCGTCAGAAGTTTCTACCGGGTTAGCTGCTCGCCCCATAATGCGATCACTTTGTTGAGCTTTTTTACATGCCACCTGATACCAATAATTGATGACGCTCAAATTCCCCTCATTATTATCTGCCAGGGCCGCTAATTCCTCCCCAAATTTTGGGAGAGGTTCGCGCTTTTTCATCACACGCTGATACACATTCAATCGCTTAACATGGTACATCAGCGCACGATTCCAGTCTGGGAAAACTTTTCCAAACGCGGCCACCGAACATGAAGAAACTAATCTCAACAGGTCGTCGATTAGCTCCAGGCGTTCTGTATCTTTTTGCACCTCTGTATAAACCGAATCAACAAAATAGCACAAGAGAGCAACTTCTGCATTTATTAAGGCGCTAAACTGGCGCTGAAACATGGCTAAATTATTGTTCAGGCCTGTTTGATACTCATTGATTTGATTATTGACTCGAGTGGCAAGCGCGCTTGTTTGCGTATCGAGATCGGTTTTTAAGGTGTTCTGTTGGGTTATAAATTCCCGCCTCAACACGGCCATCTCGTCCAAAATCGCTTGATTAGCATCCCGGATAGCGCGATTGATGGCGGCTGAATCTGGAGGCGGAGGCAAGACAGGCATTTCTGACTGCGCTTTCGCCAACTCATCCAATCGATCAGTCAATGTCTGGATAGTCGTTATATGGGTTTTAGCCTGCTCGCGCATGGATTTTTGCGTTTCTTCGTTCTGATCCACGATCTGCTGTGCCATCCTTTGCAGATTGTCTACCAGACTACGTATGGCTTGTTCATCACCTAAAATATCACTCATATCCCACCCTATATCATTTGATTGGCGGATTAAATCTATGATCGCTGTGAAGATAGGGAGCGGTTGTTCCAGTATCGAATGCTTCTCTGGGTTTTCAATCTGATTATCAAGCGCTAAGGCACGCCAGTCGAGAAAGTGTTGATATAACCCATTGTACTCTTCGATAAGCCTGCGAATGTCCTGTATCGCCATATCGTCATTGACACCCGCTAAAGTTCGCTTAATCTCGTCCCAAAGTACATCCACAACGTTGACCACAGGATAAACATCACGAATATCTGCGATGCGTTTAGTTTTGACCGCCTGAGCAATGTCTTGATGGGCACGATCAATAGCGCTGCGGGCTATATCATTAAGCTGTGCGATCAGAAACGGCGCATTCCAATGCGAGGTTTGTAGCTCATCGCGCAATTGTAATGCGCGAGGCAGTGCAATATTGAGCGGCAGATCATCAGAACGATGGCGCACAAACCGCACGATATCGCCGACCGGCGCTAACTTAGCCCGCAGCCAACCATGCACCGCCTCACTACTCAGGGCAAGCGCCAGATAATAGATGTCTTCGATTTGCTCGGCGGGCTGCTCATCAGCTAAGGCAGTTTGCAATTCCACGATCAACCGATCAGCATACATCCTGCCCGGCAGCGAGTCTTGGACCAACCAGTCACGTTGATCACTCTTGGTAGGAAAATATAGATAAGGGATGTTTTCCAAACTCTGCTGCGCTTTGTGCCACAGCGCATATCGCTCCTCAAGCCGCCAAGCCGCTCGCCGGTAATTGATCGCCTCCTGACGCAACATAATTTCGGCTTCAAGCTGATCCAACATCTGTTCAAAAACTTCGAGCGCATGATCCCCTAAATCGGCCTGGACCCGCTCGCGCGCTGCGCGGGCACGTTCCGTAGCCGCCGCAAGGTCTGCTTCGTCATCCTCACCGGGATCACGCACCAGAGTTTTCATTACCGCGAGTATATCAGTCTGCAAGTCACGGGTGAGCATTTCGCTGCGACTCAGACTCCATTGTTTTTCAAATGCATCACGCGCCGTTTTGAGTGCGCTCAACACCACATCCCACCGCTCCAGCGTTTGCCGAGTGATCAGATCGATGGCGTTGAAAGAAAGATTCCTTTCCGATGTCATCGCTACCCCTTATCCCAATGACGATAGCCACTCGTTGAAGCTGGTCGCAAAAGCCGATTAACATAGTCATATGCGGCATCAAGTTCATCGCGCTCCAAGCGCGCCACAATTTCCCGGCTGTGCGGATCATCAAAACCACGTGTGATAAATTGACTCACGAGTGTGTCCCGATTCTCTTTATCTTGCTCACCACATCCCGCGACCCGCCACGCTAAATCGGCCCAAACCGTTTCACATTCCTCCGGTGAAAGCGCAGCCGGAGCGGGTAATAAATTGCTCAGTTCATCCAGAAGCGATGGTTGATTATTTGCCAACTCATCCGCGTTCATAACCAGCAATGCCAGCCACACTTCCAACGCGCGCCGCAACGGGGTATGACTGGGATAGCCAGAGGAATCGACAAATCGGCGTTGAATATCGGTATGGACCGCCACGGCCAGAATCGCCCGCAAACCCACGCTAGGGAAACCACCCGGCACGTCAGGATACTCGCGGGGAAGCCATAACAGATCATTGAATGGTTTGAATGGCGGGGAGCCAATCCGTTCCAGCAGCAATTGATGCCATAACTGCCCAAAAACTTGCAGTTCGGCAGCCAAAAAATCGGGGGTAGCAGGGTTAAGCACGTTCCAATCAATGATGATTAGCCGCCCCTGCTCATCTAGAAAAAAGTCCTTCACTTTGCGATCAGTACAGGAACGCTGCAACATTCGCACAGTTTCCATGACACGCGCGTAATCAAGCGCCGCCCTGACCGCCATTTCTTCGGCGGCGATCCAATTGCCATCAGCCAATAAGTGCTGGATACTTCTTGATAGGAGCGACGCATAATAGGGCATGACTAACACGCCCCCATCGGTTGCCATATCGTCGCGCTGCCCCCAAGCTACTGAAGGCAAGGGCACACGTTCAGCAAACCGGTAACGCTCCCACAAGGCTTTCAGAATATTATACTCCGTTTTAAATTCAGTCAGAGTCGCCGGGGTATGCGGCACTTTGACAACATACCGGCCATCATGTGTCGAATAAATCGCACCCACCATCCCTTTCCCGATGCGATTGTCCAGATTATCGTCATAGATGACCGTATCCAATAGAGGCATATCACCAACAATATCCTGTTGGTTGATCCTAACGCGAATTTCTGACATTCAGGCCCCTTTCAAGCTAGTAGACCAGCCGTTTGCGAATCGCTGTATTATAGTTTTCGAACAGGGTCTGCGCAGTATGCGCCAATAGCAGCATTAGCTCTCGTTCGTGATCCCCTGCGTGTTCGGCACGCGCTAAACAGCGTGTATAGAGCTGCTGCATCAATTCCGCACGGCGCGCTTGCCGTAAGGCCCAGGGTTGACCTTCGCGCTGATAGACACTGATCGCCCACTGCCAGTATTCACCCGGTGACGGCTTCTGGTTGGGATCGAACCAGGATTCCAGCGTATCATCAATATAGGTATCCACCCGAGCCTGGATCATTAATGCCGCAACAGACAGTGAGCCTTCCCCATAAGTATTTTCCGTCAACCAACCATCCGCCAGGCAAAAATCATACACCGCATAGTAGTAATCCGGTACGGCAGCGGGCTGCCCCAACCACACTGTATCGGCTATATAATCCGCAGTGGCAGGTAAGATCAACGCGTAACTGTTCCGATGACCATCGGTGTACTCGATCTTGCGCAACCATTCCAGCGCTTCAACCCACGCCAGCCATTCCAGCCGTTCACGGTACGCCAACAAGACCACCGTCGAAGGCGCTAACCATTGATTTTCACCCGCCAATAAACCAGCCCGCTTCATGGCTACTTCCAATTCTGCGGCGGCGGCTTCGCGGGGAAACACGTACATCTGCTGGCGATCACGGGCGCGCAGTCCCATATAGGCTGCTTGCACGCGCTGATAGCCGTGTGTAGCGCGCATGGGAATCACTTCCGTATTGGCAAATGCCAGAATATGCGCCCGGCTGCCGGTACTCGCTCGCTCAAAATTAGCGAGTTCGGTGGTTTCGATCTGCACCAGCAGATTTTCGATCATCTCATTTTGGCGCGATGATGCGCGCGATTTATCCGGCTCCAACAAAAAATGGGTGCGACTCACCTTATCGGGATAGGTTCCCGTCAACAGCGAATCCACCCGGCGCAAAGTATCCCCTATGGCACGGGTATGACGACCCAAACCGGATAAAACGTAATCCCATAAACTAAGGCCATCCGTCAAGGAAATCACAAAACGTTCTGCCTCACGCCAAAAACGCTGCGCATTCTCCTCATAATCATAGTCATGAGCAGGGGGAAGCAGGGGAAGATGAAGCAGCGTGAGTTCAAACTGAACCGCCGCTAATGATTCAAATGCGCCATCATCTGGCTTACGCACATGCCATACCAATTGCTCGGCCAATTCGCTCACATAAGGTTGAATCCGCGAGGCATAAAAAGTCGCCGCCCATTTTTCATCAAAGAGCCAGTAACGCCCATCATGGCGTGTTACCCGTTCATCAAACTGATCTTTGCGATCCGCCATTTGCTGATAAAGGGCGCGGTCATCCGCGCAAACGATATGCTGCATAGCTTCCAGGCGAGGCATAACATCGTGTAATGCGTCAACCCAATCCGTCACCATCTGTGTCAGGATACGCAGTCCAATCTGGCGTTTGAGCATCACCGTGATGTCATTGGCAAGCGCTACATAATGCTGCGTTTCGCGCGTTGGCCGCACCGGCGTTACGGGCATCAAGCGGTTGGTGAGTTGGACCAATGTCCCGCTATACAGCCGGAGTTGCGACAAGCGAGCATGGATGGGTGTCTGTTGCTGGCGCGCCTCTTCCAACGCACGCTGAACCTGTTCCAATTCCTGGGTCAGATGGGACAACGCCGCGAGTGTATGCGTGATCCCGACCCCTGTTAATAAATGCTGGATCAGCGCGACCAGACTGTTATTGAACCGGACTCGCTGCCCATTTGCCGCGCGGTGCAGTGTCATGTAATAGTCGCCATGCGTCACTTCCGGCGAGTCAATATCGTTAACCGCCGCTTCCAACGGCCCAAATAAACTGGTTAACTGCTTTTCAATGTGTTCGCAAAACCGGCAGGCCGCACCGCTCCCCAAAAATTTCAAGGCATCGTTAGCATTGGGTTTCCAGTACAGTTTAGCCGAGGCCAGATGTGCGATCTCGCGTATTTGGTCGGCATACATATCATCCAGCCCGCAAATCCATTGCGCAAACTGGATCGGATCAGCTTCATTCAACCGGCGGATGACACTGGCGCTAGTTTCTAGTTTGAGCAGATGACTCAAGACGCGCGGACTATAAACCAGGTGATCGTGATCGCTACGAATCCCAGTTTGTTCAACGCCCCAGCGCCGTAATTCATCCCGCCAACGCTGCGCCGGCATAGTGAGATGAAGATGCTGCGCTAATGCTTCATGCGCCAACCGCGCGCTCCACACATTTTGGGCCAGAGTATGCGGAAACACAGCCGCCGCCGTGCGCTGCGTACCAACTAACAATTCATCTTCGAGACCAACAGTATCTTTGACCGCTTCTAAGTTAATCCAGTTTTCCTGTATGAACCGCGCGCCAAAACGCTGATCGATCTGCGCCAACAACGCATCGCTCCACTGGGCGATCAGATGTTGATCGGCATGGGGATCGTCCTGCGCGGGCCGTTCGCCATAGAGCCGGATGTAATCAACTGGACAGCGGGCATCAAGGGTAATGGTGGAAGGCAGCACCGCCAACGGGAAAACATGCGAGGTCAGACACGACTGTTCCAATTCACGCAGAGCGGCAAAGGCGTTCGCCGCAGTACGAAGCTGGTCGTCAGTCTCCGCGTGAACCGGCAGCGCAATATATGTAATTAACCGCATATGCTGCCCCGTGACACCGCGCAGCGCGTGGCGCAGCACGGTTGCGAGATCAAGCAGTAACGCCGATCCCACTAGCTCATCCAGCGATGTGAGCAGGTAAATGTTAGCATCCGATACACGTCCGTATTGTAAAACACGGGTGGTATGCTGCTGCATAAAGCGCACGAGGGGTTGGTATGCATACGTCAGATGTTTCAAAAACATCAATCGCACTAACTGGCGATTGTTGCGATCCATCAACCAATCCGCAGTTAACCGCTGTCGTGTAAGGCCAGTCGGGTCTAGCCAACCGTGTATCATATCAGGCGCGCTGGCACGTTCGGGCTGGGCCAGCCAATCCGAGGCATCTGTATAGAGATCGTAATACGGGATCGTGGGCGCAGGCGGAGTCTCACCAATACCAACAGACAGGAGCGATACAGCCTGCATCGCATCCTGCCCGTAAGCATGACCAATCTGTTCGGCAAGATCAGCTAAAGTGAGCGCACCGATTCTGCCAATACCAAGCATAAACGCAGGCAATACCATCAGAAGCTCGACAAATCTCCAAAGGCACTAGCAGGCAAAGTTTCCGTTTCATCCGTAAATTTCACGGCGTAGAACCTCGCCCCTTGCTGATCAGTGTAGAAATAACGAGGCTCATTCGGTTTAAGGTCTAGCAGATAATCCTGCGACCCAACGGTTAACTCCGCGTAAGCACCACCCACACGAGATACATCACGTTGGCGACGAGTAGTGACCATAATTCGGTTAAACAGAGCCGCCGTGAGGTCTGGACTGCGGAGCAAATTACGGCGCGGAACCTGCATCGTATTACGCTTGGTAGGCAGGGCTATATCCCAAACCGGCTCTAACTCGCCACCGTTTTGCATACTATGACGCGGCAATCGATAAAGGGCCAACGTACCACTCAACGGCGCAACCCGCCGTCTACGACTAAAGAAGATTATGAGGAAAATTGCTATGACAATACAGGCCAAAAAAGTCAGCGCGCCATAAATTTCAACTAACCGTACCAGATTTCTATTCACCCGCAGACTGGCAACCATTAATGGATTACCCGTCTGGCTGGTCAACGAAGACGCATATTCAAACCGGGTTGTATCTAGTTGCGGCGCATCGGGACTATCAACTAGCAGTTCAAACTGGACAAAATAATTGCCAGCCTCAAGATTCGTCAATTCGGCAACATACACGCCTTCTTTTTCACTGCGCGTGAGTTCGATTCCCAAATCTTCTGCCAGATTCCCCGTACCATCAGCGCGCACGATGCTAAACTTGAACGGAATCGGCGCAGTTGTATTCTCAGAAGCCGCCGTGCCCGCTTCGCCCATGAAGTGCGGATGGATCAATTGACCCGCTTCATCCAGAAACGCAATCTCAATACTACGTGCGGCCTGTGGCCATGACACGATGCTTGCCCCCCCGAATTCAGGGATATTCACATAATCGAACATGGTATAGTCGGGTGAGCTACTGTCGCGTTCCGCATCGCGGGATGTCATTGGCGAAATATCAAGCGGCTTTCCGTCTTCATCCAAGAGCGCTAACGACAAACGTGCAGTTACGGTGGAAATCACGTTTGCCAATTCAAACTGCCCCATAGCGACTGGCCCTACTCCACCAATCGGTTTGAGGTCGCTCGTCATGGTCATGGTCATTGAAAAGCTGCATTCGCCGGTATCAAAGCGCAGTTCCGGGCGGGCAATGAGCAAATTTCCTTCTTGCCGCAGTGCCGTAACCCGTTCGGGTTGCGCCGGACAGCCGACACCGTCGTCATAGATGATCTGTGCGGATAAACCAGGGGGTAACTCCGCAGGTGTTGTTTCTGTCCCAACCCACACCTTCACACTTAAGGTTTCACTGCGCGGTTGGTTAATCTGCGTAATACTGTTAGGTTTGGCACTCGATACCGCAGGGGTATCGCCCACCTGACGCCAGAACGTCAACGTACCGACCTGTAGAGCAAGCGGGACATTCGGCTTAAGGAAAGTATATTGATCGGTCAGCGTTAAGGTCTGCCCGGCGGTTGAATCATCATTCTCCGTACCTGAATCCTCACCCGCCAATGGGATAGTAATTTCAGGCCAATCCGGTTGGGGTTGTGCGTCAAACACGGCATTATATGCCCCTTCGTACAGCGGCAAAAATGTCTCACTGACGCACCGATTCACATCGCAGGTCATTTCTAGCGGAATAGATTCACCAACAGGCGACTGCACACTGGCGGTGAAAATCGGTTCATAATCTAAATCGATCCATGATACACCGTCGGGATCGTGAATCGTATAGACCAACCGCACCGGCTGGTATTGCAGTTGGGATGTGGGATCGGCGCTTTCCCAACTAAGCTGTGATTCCGCCTGACGGTACATAATGCGCATATTCACCCCGCCCCCACTGGGGTCCTGGACCGTCCAGGTTCCCGCGCGGGGTCGATTGAAACGCAGATAACGCATCGTGCCCGAATTGGACGCAAAAATGGGTTCGTCAATCGTCTGACTTTCACCATTCGCGGTGATTGTGGGCAGCGTTGCAGACCGTGACAGCAGCAGCATTTCCAAATATTCTTGATAGGGTGGAACTTCAAAACTGCCCGTTGACGCCACCAGACCCAATGTTCGCCCAATTTGAGCGTCATCGGCGCTGTCTCCACCAGCAATAGCCAGCGTCAATTGTTCGGCCAATATGTCAAACATCGCCTGCGGCAGTTCGTTAATCGAATTTAGCTGCATAAACGCACCAGCGCGCCGGGTGGTTTCGTTTTCCCATACGGCGTGTGTAGCTCGCAAGCTGGCCCCGCGATTTTCAGTATCCCATATCGCCAGGTCAGAGATATGAAGCACAATCGGAACAATATCCGATTGCAGGAGTTGGCTGTGTGCATACTGCAAATGGTTGGTCATAACATTGGGTGACATACAATCCGAATTGTAGACTTGCAGGTTGTCATTGACACGCTGCTCGCTATAAGTACCGACAGGTTTGCAGGGCAGGCTGTCCGTGATAATGACCAACACACGGCGCGCAGTACCATCGGCCTGCGCTGTCGAAAATAAGTTGTTCACCCCGGTGTATAGCGCGATAAAATCAGAGTTACGGACTTCGTTATTTTGCGGCGGCGTAGGTTGGATTTCTGGCAGGTTTGCCAGAGATACAGTGTTAAGCACTGTCCAATCCATCAACGTTTGTGTGGTTTCGTCAAACCCAACCACTGCCGTATGCACCTGAAAATAGGCGGCTAACTCTGGGCGGGATTGCAGTTGGCGGGCCAACCACTGAATATTATTCCGCGTTACATCAAACCGTTCGCCCGTCCGGTCTGTAGCCGGTGTATTGAGCGGCAGCAGGGCATACCCGATATCGACTAACGACACCTGACCCAGACTCTGGCGACTGTCATCGCGCGACATACTCCCCGATAAATCCAATGCGATCACTACTTCCAGGTTATCGTAAGCGGTGTCCGTCTGTGCCTGAGTAGAGGTAATGAAGGTTAATCCGCCCCATATCCCGAATAAGAAAATACCGACCCATACCATTTTAAATAATGGCTTCATAAAACTATATGCCTCCGTCCTACCTGCTACGCACACTACTTAGTCTACAACGAAGTTCGATCAATGTCGTCACGATATAATGCGGGGTACCACCCTGGCAAGTCCAGATCGTCCCGATAATACGACACCTGCCGGAACTCTAAGGTGGCGGATTCCAAATCATCTGATAATGTGACTACCACGTAAGTGGGTGTGTTATCTGGCACACGAGGAAACCCCACACTACCGGGATTGACATAGAGTGGGTGTTCGCTTAACCCACTGAACGTATGTTGTCCTGTTTTGTGATTCGGGACAGGTTTGGCGGTTTGATCGCTGGCATCCCAGTGCCATATACCAGATACATGAGTATGTGCCGTGATAATTATACGCAGGGCCTCAGCCCTGGGCAAACGAACCAGCAAGCTGCGCACCGCATCTCCGATCCGCGCGTCACTGTCGTTAGTTTGTGAATAGGCCCGCACTACATCCACGCTGCCATCGTCACAGAGCGCATAATGCGCATGGGCGACATAGATTCCCGGACGTGGTGGTTCAGTCGCATACGGGTGAAGTTGGTTCAAAAAGTTCCTTATCTCGTCCCCGCGCACATATTTATCCAATTCCTCGCGGTTTTTTTCGCCCGTGAAAGTCGCCAGTTTACCATTGCCGCCGACCACCGACCCATCTACGTGCCCATGCAATACTTTATCGAGAATCACCATCTCATGGTTGCCGATCAACCATGCCCGCCGGTCACGCGGCGCTTGTTGTTGGTAGACCGGCCATAACAAATTCAGCGTCTTAACTGCATTAGGCCCACGCCCAATCATATCACCGAGACACCACACTACTTTGATTTTCTGCGCAGCAATGTCATCCAGCACGGCGCTGGTAGCTGCATTGTTGGCATGAGTATCTGCGATAATAGCAATCCGTTCACTCATAACATCCCCCACATTGAGCACATTTACCGACTCGCCCGTCTAGCCTCTAATAATACAGGATGATTTTCCAAGTTAGTCACTTGCGGATTTTGCGGGCAAAGCCGACGCAATCCGACCAACATCTGATCGGCTTCTTGCACAAGTGGCGTCAAACGCTGGCGACGTTTACGGCGATTCATACGCACTGTCAACACTTCATCCATAGCCGTCAACAAACCGTTAAACTCAACGCGCCGCCGATCCCAATCCGCCTCAACCGTGTTAATCCGCGCTAACTCATGATGAACCTCTTCAACATATTGGTTGTAACGCTGGTAACGGTGACGCTCCATCCATTCCAGAATGTTCCGTCCACGCCTGGACCCGGCGCGTTTCTGTGCTAGCGCATAATCGGCCAGCGCGTTATCTTCCGCAACCGGCGGGGTACTCACGGCTTCCAACGCTTTTTGCAGCCCGATTTTATCAGCGTAAGTGGGATCATCGAACCCATACAGCGCCCCTTCTACCAATTGCTGCGCCAGGACAAAATTCCCCTTCTCCTGCTCAATCACCGCTCGCTGTTTAATCTGCGGCCATACAATCACAGCAGGATCGGGTTGCGCCGTTTGGTTGAGAAGTTCTTCCGGTTGGACTATATTAGGCGCACCAAATTGCTGCGACCAATCAACTATAATTTCAAACTGCCGGAGTCTCATACTAATCAACTGCAAGATCGCATCCCACCCCATCACATCGCTGTCGGTCCAAACGTCACGCACACGCACTTCGCGGTATAACATCATCTCCTTGAACATATTTTTGTAAATACGTGTTTCCTCGACAGTTTTTGCTTTTTGCGCGGCCTCAACGAAGCGCTCAGCGCGCATATCATCCTGAACACCCGTCAACAGATTGACAAGATCACGTAGTTCAGAAAAACGTTTATCGAAGCGGGATTTCAGATCATCCTCAACCCAGGGATGCTGATCAAGATCGTCCTCAATCGCACGCACTTCAGCCAGGAAATTCTCCCACGCCTGTCGATATTCGCGTTCGAAATCATGCCAATTGTTATTGCCATCATCACGCGGTTCATAGTTGCGCACAAAGTTCTCAAACGATTCACCCGCATTCAGGAAATGCTGAAGTTTTCCGCGCAGTTCATCTAATGCCGGAATCTGTTCCGCACAGGTTCTAATCAGGAGCGTCCCATGCTCACGCAACGCATCAAGACCGTGGAACAATTCAACCAAATCGCGGATGAGGCGCACATAGTTCAGGTAATTCACAACTGCAACGCGCTTATTCTCCAATGCTTTTCGCGCCTGCCCAACAGAAATGCCTTCAGGGGAAAACGCCCTGGCGTATAGGCGATCTACATCCTCCACAATCACCCCAGAAAGCTGTGTGAGCTGACGCAACATCCAGACACCTGCCGGATCATCTTCATCTAACACTAGCAATTTCGCATAGAGCGGCAGTGTATCCGGTGTCAACCCGACATAATTATCCGGGTCGTTCCCGCCGAGGCGTTGCAGTGCTTCGCGCAAATCCGCCTGAACTTGATGCACCCGTTCGTCAAACCAACGCTGCAAGGCGGGAAGTGTTTCGCGGCATGGGGCGAATGCCTCATCCCAACGATCATACGCCTGTTGAAACAGCGCAAGTTCGACAGCAACTTGCAACCGCTCTTCTACTTCGCGCATAGAATCGCCAATGGCGGGTCCCGCCAGCGCAACCTGAATATACTCCTTCGCATGGTCGATGACGTGGCGCTGGTTTGGCGCAAGTTTATCTTTTTCTGCGGTACGAATCTGGTTTTCCAACGCACGGGCAATGTCACTCACATCATGGAGCAGTTCACGGCGCGTTTTCAGATCGGGCGTATACTGCGCATGAGTCAACATGACTCGGATGCGCCACACCAAATATTGAGTGTGATCGATGGGATCCGCCGTATCGGTGGCATCTTCCGCTAACTCGCGCGCGATCTCGATCAATTCGCTGATCCACTCGCTCACGGCGTCGGCATTCAAACCGCGCTCTCCCGGCTCTAGCAAACGGTCAATCTGCATTTCTTTTTGCTGTTTTTTGACTGCCGCAATTTGTTTGCGGATGTAAGCCACATCTTCCCAACTGGGGTGCGACTCGAGCAACGTTTGCCATTGTTCAATCGCCGCATCAAGGTGTTTGGCATTCGCATGATCACGCGCCAACTGTGCCCCTTCATAAAGCCGGTAGCGTCGCCGCACACGCTGCGCTTGATCGGGATCGAGATCACCGAGATCGGTCAATGCTTCCTGAAATTCAGCCCGATCAAACTCGGTATCGATTTTAAGATTATTGAATCGCCCCAAAATCTGTTGGACCCACTGCACACGTGCATCTTCCAAAAACCGATCACGGGTGCGGCGTTCGGTCAGATTGACAAAATTCTTGATACTTTGCAGTTGGCGATACGCCTCGCCGGGACGACCTTCAGCCAATAATTGTTGCCCGCGCGTCAATGTATCCCGATCCCGATCCAATTCACGGGACCGGTGACGGATGTCTTCCAACCGGTCAATGAGTTTATTGCGCAAATCGTTTTGCAGACCATCCCCGGTGATAGTGTGCTCAAGCTGCGCGATCACCTCATCATAACCTTCACTAGCTAATAACCGATCCAGATCCAAAAATAACAAATGTGCATCGAGATTCAACGCCAGATCATCAAACTCCTGAGTAAACGCTGTATCTCGTTCGGAAGCTGTGCGCGCGGCATCGAGAGCACGCTGCACTCTATCGCGGCGCGGATTCCCCAAATATTCACGCAACCGCTCCAATTCTGCTTCTGCGTTCAAGCGCAGCGTAACTTCGCCTTTCAAACGCTCATAGAGGGGATGCACTTCATAGTATTGGCGTAGATGGAAATCATTTTCCAGAGCGCGCATGATTCTTGCTGCGGCATCCAGATTATCGTTATGCAACTGCCCATCAATTTGATCGAGTTTATCCTGAACCTCGCGCAGGGCGGTATGCATGTCATCTATCAAGCGCAGATGCGAGTCAATCCGAAGCTCCCTTTGCATCGGTTGGAACGTATCCAGAATAATTTTGGTGCGATGCATAGCCTCTTCTGGATTTTGCTGCTGAATCAATCCTTCTAGCTGGGCGCTATCTTCTTCCAACAGTAAGTTGGCGGTGGTTTCCAGCGCACTCCGCACGTTATCAACTTTATCTGAATAATGTGCCCCTTCGTAAGCACGCAGGGCATCCTCGTAATAACGCCAAGCCTGCACAATATCACGATCCAACACATTGGTCGCTGCCTCGGCATGTCGTTCTGCCTCATTCAGTTTTTCCAATGCCTGATCGATGAGATCACCTAAATTTTCAATCTGGCGTATCCGGTCTGAAGAGAGCCAATCGTTACCAAGCAGTTCTGCTAATGAAACAGGTCGAAGCTCTATCGCACCTAATGCGCCAGCCTCCAGGCCAGGGTCTTCAGGCTCTTCGAATTTGCGATACTCATTTAATGTCTCCAGTGCGGCACGTGGCTTGTAGTTATCCAGATGACGGCGGGCTGTATCAATGTAATCCACCACACGCCCATCAATAAACCCGCGAGCCTGCGCGGCGGCGTGCTCACGAGCTTGTGCTTTGGGGTGACGTGTGCCAATATTGCCGCGCCCGTCCACCACTGGCACGAGTTCCCCATCAGGAACCGAATCAATAAAGACCAGGGTTTTGACATACTGCCCCAATAATGCCCCAGATGTCAGCGCTTCAGTTTCTATCGTGGCGCGTTCACGGCGAGCACGTGCCTGCTGTGCCAATTCCTGTAATCGGGTGTTCCCCTCGTGATCGGCAGAGGCATCACGCGCAATTTCATACGCCCGATCATAAAGTTCTTTTAATACGCTCGCGGTGGCGCTGCTTTCGCTCTCGCGTTGCGCGCGCTCCCACAGATCATTAACCTCATTGTAGATAGTGAGATAATCCAGATATTTGGCTTGTTCAGCACGCAGCGCACGCACGCGCCGAATATAGCTTTCCAGTTCGGCATCAGAGTCGCTAATGACCGCGCGCTGCCAGAGCGCAATCCATTCATCAACGACATGATCACGGTCAAAATCCACCAGATCGCGGGCCATCTCTACATCGAGTTCAGCCTGTGCTTGATCGATAGCGGCGCGAGCCTGGTGGCGTATAGTTTTGCGTACTTCACCGAGATCGGTAGTTAGTTCAAGATCGGCTTCGTGTTCCTGTGTATAACGATAAGCATCCCCATACCGACCTAGATTGCGCAAACGCTCTACTTCATTAAAATACTGGTCAATTGCCACGAGGCTTCACCCTTCCCATTAAACGCCTTGACCTAAATAATAAAGTATTATATCCCTGAATAAGCTCCAATATGAAATGATTTTGCTCCCAATATTACTGTATATTTATCAAACGTATCAGGCCTAAAAGTTAGGGGCACAGGGGGTGATCCCCAACTAAAGTGTGTTTAAGGCTCAAAAAGGTCCTAAACCTTGACAAACAAGCCCCTGAGACGACAATGGTCCAGGCGTTTGGGATCATGAGTAGATGGTACGGATCGAGCAACGAATTATTGCGCTACTGGGGCCTTATGCTAGTACAACTTGGCGAAAAATCATCATCAGTTAAGCCTGAAGTGGGCGTCCGGTATAGGTCCATTTGAAAGGCTTAGCCATTGTGCG
>JAFGJA010000323.1 GCA_016929355.1 Anaerolineae bacterium
TCGGCCCAGGGCGAACACATGACGAACCGCAGGTTCGCGTTCGCCCCTACGTGAGATCATGCCAAATCTACATATTTTCTCCATAAGCCCCACGCTTGCACCATCCCGCTCCAGAAGCAAACAGGGCGCTGGACTGTACGCATGTCAGCGCCCTGCAACTCCGGCATAATGTATAGGGTTTTACGAATCCGCATCCAAGCCAGCCGTTGGCAGTGTGAACCAGAAGCGTGAGCCTGCACCTAAGGCCGTTTCCACGCCGATTTCACCGTGATGCGCTTCGACCAGAGGCCGCGTGATCGCCAAGCCTAACCCGGTGCTGCGTTCGCCGCCCGTTGGCTGCGCGGAAAGCCGCTTGAACGGTTGGAACAACTGTGCCTGATCGTCCGGCGACAACCCCGGCCCGGCATCCACCACCTCGATCCGCCAGCCGGAGTCGATCCGTTTGCCGATAACCTCAATCTTGCTCCCCAATGGCGAAAACTTGATCGCGTTCGAGATCAAATTATCCGCGATCTGCCGCAGGCGCATCGGGTCGGCTTTGATAATGTCCGACGCATCCAGTTCAGAATTCAGGACGAGAGTCGATCCTTTCGCTTCGGCAATGGGCGTATGTTCTTTCACCGTCTTGGTCAAAAACTCATGCAGATCGACCAGTTTCGGCATGAATTCGATCTTATCACGTTCAATGCGCGAGAAATCGAGTAAGTTATCAATCAAATGCCGCATGTGCCGCGTTTGCACAGCGATGTTGGTCATAATCGTTTCAAGTTCCGCTTGCGACAGGGTAAAACCCGGCTCATCAAAGAGACTGGTCGCCATTTCAATGATGCTTAAGGGACTGCGCAAATCGTGCGCCGCCACGCCGACAAAAGTATTTTTCGCCTCGTTGATTTCTTCCAACCGCACCTTTTGCGCTGCCAACTGCGACACCAACCGCCCTTTTTCAATAATCACCGACAACTGCGCCGCGATCTGTTTAAAGACATCAATATGCGCCGCTTGATAGGTATAGGGTTCGGTGCTGGAGAAGAACAAGAAACCAACCGGCGCACCTTCAATCACCAACGGGCACGTCATGGAGGAGCGCATTCCTTCCGCGACCAATAGTTGGGTCGCGTGGGACTCTGGTTTCGCCTGCAAATACGCTTCGAGATCGTTCAAAATGCGCGGCTGCCCGGTTTCCAGAATCGTCTTTAAACTGCTGCTGGCAAGCGGCGCGCTGTACGCATCGCCTAATTGGACAGCCCGGTCACTCTTGACCCAGCGCAAAGTCACAGTTTCGCCAGCTTCATCAACCAACGACAGCCCAATTCGTGCATAAGGGATCAATTCACGCAAATCATCGTACAACAGGTCCAAAATGTCGTCTAACAACAATCCAGCATTAATCTGCGCCGTAATGTGTTCAATTAACCGGCGTTCCTGCTGCTGCTTGGCAAGCGCACGCGCTAACCGAAACACCGCTTGCCCCAATTGGTCGGTTGGCTCATCCAGGGCGTCCAATTGATACTCGCCGCGCGTCAACTGATCGAGCAGGTCAATGTACGACGCCAGATTCGCCTCATCCAGAGTATCCGAAGTCATGCGTTATATCCCTTCCTTATTAGCCGAATGTCCGGTTACACCAACTACACATATTAACACAAATTACGCCTGATGCCCCCCACAAAAAACGCCTCACAGCCACGTAGTATAGCCGTGAGGCGCACCAGAGCGAGGTTAACAAATCAACCAGAGATTAGACCAGTTCTTCGATATGTTGGTGTTCACCGAGGGCGATCACTTCGCGCAACTGCTCCAATGCATTCCGATTCTCATCCAGACCACGCTGAAACAACTGATTCAAGCGATCCGAAAAGGAAACCGGTTGCAAGCCATTCCGCCGGCTCACCAACTCAATGATATAGGGATGGATCGTCGGTAACGTTGTCTCCTCCATCGAGTGCAGTTCTTCATGCAGTTTTTCGCCGGGCCGCATACCGGTAAATTCAATGGAAATATCCTTATGGGGGACCAGCCCCCGCAGCCGGATCATGCGTTCGGCCAAATCCACAATCTTAACCACTTCGCCCATGCGCAGCATGAACAGATCATCACCTTTAGTCAAACACGCCGCATGAATCACCAGATTCGCCGCTTCCGGGATCGACATGAAGTAGCGCGTCATCTCTTTATCCGTCACCGTGACCGGGCCGCCCGCTTCGATCTGGCGTTCAAAGGTCGGGACAACGCTCCCCCGACTGCCCAATACATTGCCAAACCGCACCGACGTAAACAACGTTTTGTCGGTCTGCTGCGAAAGCGCGTGCATCAACAGTTCACAAACACGCTTACTCGCGCCCATCACGCAGCTTGGATTCACCGCTTTATCGGTTGAAATCAACACAAACCGCTCGGCTCCGAAATCGCGCGCCAGGCCGGCAACTTGCTGCGTACCGCCAATATTGACGCGCACCGCTTCATTCGGAAAATCTTCCAACATGGGAACGTGTTTATATGCCGCCGAATGAAAGACAACCTGGGGCCGGTAATCGGCAAATAAGTTGTTCAGCATCTTCCGATTGGTGATGTCGATCAGGTAAGGCGTCACAGCCACCTGCGGCTGTTCAGCGCGCAGTTCTGTCACCAGATCGTGCAGCCCGCTTTCATTGTTATCCACCAGAATCAATTTCACCGGATTGTATTTTACCAACTGGCGGCATAATTCCGACCCAATCGAACCAGCCGCCCCCGTCACCAGCGTGACCCGGTTGGAGATCGCGGAAACATCAACCGCTTTGTGCCACTCGACGGGTTGGCGGCCTAACAAATCTTCGGGCTTCACATCCCGCAGCAGCGATACCCCGTTCGTGCCATCGATCATAGCGAACACATCCGGCACGATCTTAATCCGCGCTGATGTGGTCTCACAATAGGACAACACCTCGCGGAAATCCAACCCATCAATATTGTGAATCGCCACCACGATCAATTCGATATTGTGCGCCGCCACTAAGCGCGGAATCGCCTCGCGCGGTCCCAACACCCGGCAGCCCTCAATATACAAATTCTGCTTGGTGGCATCATCATCCACAAACCCCACCACCTGATAACGCTGCCCCTTAGGTGCGCGGTATTTTAAGCGCCACGCAGTAGTTTGCCCCGCATCGCCTGCGCCCACGATCAAAACCCGGATGGCGGGGAGTGGAAATTGCTGACGCCAGACCGCCCGCCAGCGCCACTTGACCCCGGTAATGAGCCGTGAACGATAGCGCACAGCCACCAACCCCGTCATGGCCATCAGATTAGCAACCCAGACAACACTGAGCGGCAATGGACGCGGTGCGAAGATTAAATCCAGCACAGTCAGGATCAGCATAGCCGTCAGCACCGCCAAGACGATCACCTGGACATCATGCCCACTGGTACGGGACCATATCCGCCGGTAGCCGCCGAAGATATACAGGCTGGCAATCGTCACGCCCACCGCAATCCCGATAAACTGCCCGACATAAGCGCCAAAATCAAACAACACAGTTTCCGCGCGAATGGAGTAACTGATCAGATAAGCCAAAAAGAGAATAAGGACATCGGCAACTACAAGGGGAATAATGCGTTTGAGGTGTTTAACCCCTCGTTGGTACAACTGCTGATATTGGATTGTTTCGCCCATAATGATCCTCCCCCTACCCTAAATAACAACTATGCGCAAATTCGATTCGATTTACGTTTGGAGCGGGGTCTATTGATAATTTTCATTGGCAAGTCTCTATTGCATCCCAAATCCCTGCCTAACTAGTATAACATCAAATTTATACCTACATTGGTCATCTTTGATCTTGCCGGTCACTCCCGATAAATAATCTCAATCGTCTGGTCCGTCAATAGTTCAATACGATAATCTAAAATGGGTTGTTGGAGATTGTAATTCGCTGATGCGCTGGGCGACGAGCTAATCAGCGTGGCTCCACCCGGTAATGTCACCTGAACATTCACAAATTCGGCGATCATGCCCGGTTGTTTCTGCAAGCGTAAGATATAGCGCCGGTAGCGGCCAAACGCCTCGACCAAAGGTGGTGTTTCAAAAGAGAGTTGAATCCGTTGATTTTCGTTATAGTCAACGCCCACCCGCGTCACAAAAATAGTATGATAATCCGTCACCACGACGGACGGTTCATAGAGCAAATTGTCGATATTGGTCAACACGCTATTATAGGGCACAAAGATTTGGGCCAATGTGCTGTAATTGATCGGGCCATGATCCAACCCCACCGCCGGATCATCCTCGGCCACCCGCGCGGAATAATCGTAAGAAACCGCCACCCGATTATGTAATGAACCATCCGGCTGAATCGACACATCATACGTAAGCTGGCGAATCACCGAACGGCTGGCCTTATTGCCCATGTTGGTATCGGCCACCATCACGTAATCCTGATCCCGCCCGGAATCCTGGCTGCCGGACCACCCCAGTATATCGGCGGCCTCATTCAGCGTTTGGTCGGTGAAATAGATCATGATGTGTTTTTCCTGCAACGCCCGCAACAGCGCCCCGCGCAGTTCAATACTTTCCTCCTCTTCAACCGATTGCCAGTCATTCATGATTTGCTTGTAGAGCGCGGCCAGGAAACGTTTATGTTCACTATTGGACCCTTCCGAACGAATCTTATAGATTTCATCGCGGAAGGTGGCGGCGGTCACGGCCACATCGTAGCTCTGGACATTAACCCCGCCAAGCGCTTCCAGAATGTATTCAAAGCCCACCAGATCAATACTAAACACGCCATCAATCGGGCTTTCGGGATTGCGCCCATTATCATAGTACCAGGTGTTCATCTGCGCCGTCGAGGGAAAATCCGCATACCAACTGCCATCCCAGGCCGCGTAGACATTATCCCGCATGAACCACCAGTCCGGCACATCCACCTCATCCCAATATTCCGCCGGGGGCGGATTGGGACTGTTGATCGTCGATGCGCTGTAGTCATAATTGAGGATACGCCCACTACCTACCGTGAACCAACCATAGGTGCTGATATAGCCCCCTGATGGCCGGATTTCATCGCTGTTTTGCGCCAAAACAAGATACGCCTGCGGTTCTTCAAGCCCCAGCGCCAGCGTCAGCAGTTCCGGCGATTCCAGCAGCATTTGATTAATATCCACCAACTGCTGGTGATATTTTTCCAGGCCATCAACGGCGGTTAGCAGGCCCGGCGAAACATCCTCGATCTTAAAATCGCGGATCGTTTTTCCGGCGCGCGCCAAATGCTGATCCGCGCTCAAAAACCGCCCATGTCCCAAACTCAACAGTTCCACCACACGTTCACCCGATGAAATCTGGGTCGCCACGCTCTCCTCTTCGGAGCCGCCCGTGAGGAAGAAGAAGGCCGGCTCCAACCCGTTTAGCATGGCATTCGCCGCTAACGATAGCTCTTGCGCCGCATCGAGCGCATGGAGGGTTGTTTCCAGGTCGGCATTAAGGGGCGCAAACACCCGCAGAAAACTGGTTTGTTTTTTCGCCCCGCTCAAATTTCCATTCAAATCACCAACTGCCTGTTGCAACAGTTCGAAATCCGACAAGGTGAGTTCGGTTCCCGGTTTATTACTCACTGAAAACCACACCCGATCCAGACTCTCCCACGACTTTTCGACTCGCTCCCGCGCCATGACCGCTAACAGCACGCCCGCCATGACCAGCACGGACAACAAACTGACGAACATCACCGTCACGACTCGCCAATTAAAATGAGTCACACGACGCCACAAACGCCGCCCCCATTTGTTACGGCGGCTGCGACGGCGACGACGACGACGCAGGGGAACACTTTCCTGGGCATGGTGCGCAGGGGGCACTGAGCTGGTTTCCGGTTCGGTCATGAGCTATCTCACCAAATCAATAGCAGGCGGCATTTTCTGCCAAACCTGTAGCTGTTAACTGCAACAATACGGTCAATATCACGCGCAAATGCGATATTCAAACCCACGTAAGCTATAAATTGAATATGTCATGCATTGGCGGGCGGCGCAAGTCGGGCACAGCCAACATCAACCTATCGCCAGCGCTGTCACCAGCAGAGGCACGATGCACAATAGAGGGAACAAAAAAGAGGCTCGCACCTCCACCCTGATTAATTGTATATCCGCCAATTTACTCGACCGGCCAAACCTCACACACGCACTATGCTTGCTCAAATACACCCAAATGCTATACTTATTTTCATGAAGGTAACTTTAGTAATGGTATGAATAAGGTTCGATTGGTTTGAGTAACATTGACGCTCCCAACACCCGTACACTATAATTATACCAGTTCAGGCATGGTGTGCCATTTGCTCACGTAATCACACCAACAATATCCTAACCGTTGCCATACGTGGTATAAAAAATCGCACTCGACAGGCTCCGTTTTGCTGGATGGTGAAGGCGGAGAAATGACCAACCTAAAAGGAGATCTCCATGCGACTGAAAACGATCAGCTTAGTTATTTTAGCACTCAGTCTATCCGTCATTCCCATACTTAACTCCAGCCAGGCACAAAATGGTTATCAAGACCTGATCCGCGATGCGCTCTCCGATTTAGGGTTGAATTGCGCCATCATGGACATTAACAGTCTTTGTGTGGGCTTTGACCGCGTGGAAACTACCTTCTATGGCGCTCCGCCCAAAGACTACGCGAGCGAGGCGGGCGATAAAGCCCCCTTGAATACGATTGTGTCGCTCCAATCCTACCCCATTGATTTGACCACTTCAACGTTCGGGATCGCGGCGATGTATGTCAAAACCACCAACCTGCCCGCCGCCCTGCAAGAGCAAACGGCGCTGTTTGTCACCTTTGGTGATGTTGAGATACAAAACGAAGTTGATCCCAATGAAGCGGTGCTCTTTGATACCACCGTTGAGGTCACAACCACGACCTCCATCGATCTCTACGACTTGCCGGGGTTTGATGCGACGATCATCGGCAGCACCGGCAGTAACACCCGCCTGCAAGCCGATGCCCGCACATCAAACAAAACGTGGACGCGCGTCCTGTATAATGAACGCACCGCCTGGGTGAACAGCAACACGATTGAAGCGCGATCAAGCGAATCACCAACGAGCCTGGATACATTACCGATCCTGACCGATAAGACCCGGACCCCGTTCCAGGCCTTTAAATTCCGCACCGCCAGCACCCAACCGCCTTCATTGGATGTGCCGCGCGACGTGATCATGGTCCAAAGCCCGAAAAACATCTATATCGACATTTGGGCGAACGAACACCATATCCGGCTCACCGGCATTATTTTCTTAAGCACCCTGGCCGATGGTCGCACCCAAATTATTGCGGTGGATGGGCTGGCGCTCGTTTACCCCGACACGGTGCGCGGTATTCGCGTGCAGGCGGGCACATCCGTTATCCTGGGCGGAGATTACAACTCGTATACGGTCCAGGGTTTACCGGTGGGATGGAGTGAATTCGACATATTCGAAGGACTCCCCACCAACATCGTCACCTATGACTACACCGTGCTGCGCATCTGGCGGCCCTCATCCATCTGGGATGTGATAACCATCGAAGTCCAGATTGAAGGCGAAACACCCTATAATCCGGCGCTCCAAACCGGGACAAACTATCCCCTGATCCCCATCGATAGCGAAGCGGGGACCGGGCTTGAGCGCCTTGAATGGGAGCCGTTTACAGTGGGCGGGCGCGTCTGTCCGTCCTGGTCGCTGTTCCACAGTGATCGTGACGACGATTGGGACATCTACGAACTATCAGACGAGCGCGGCACAGTGAACATTTCCGAGGGTGACGGCAGTACCGACATTATGCCGGCCCACTCGGTAGATGGTAACTACGTCGCCTATGCGACTACGCGCTACCGCGAAGGGGGTTGGGAAATCCAGGTCACAAGCCGGGGTGATGCCGTGCCCAAATACAACGCGCGCATGACCTTCAATACCGGCAACGATCTGAATCCCGTTTGGGGACCGGGCAACTATATCGCCTGGGAATCCAGCCGGGATGGAAACTGGAATATCTATATGTTCGATGTCAGCACCGGCGATTACCAACCGCTCACGACGGATATTGCCAACGACATCAACCCCTTCTGGTTCCCGGATGGTGAACGGATCGTTTACCAGAGCGATAGTGATGGCGATTGGGACATCTACCAGTTGAATCGTGTCACGGACGAATTGATCCCGCTCACCACGAACGACGTGGAAGACGTTGATCCCATCGTTTCGCCGGATGGTAAATGGATCGCGTGGCTCCAACAGGATACTGTCGGCGTGTACAACCTGTGGCTGCGGGATGTCGAAACCGGCGAAGTATCACAACTCACGGATATGGGCGTTGACATCGGCGGGCACATATTCGCCCCTGATAGCTCACTGATTGCGTTTGATGCGCGGGTGGATGGTGATTACGAAGTGTACATTGTCCGGCTCGGATCGCGCGTCATCACCGCCGCCACGGATAACGAAGCGACCAAGACCTCTGCGTTTGCGGCAGAAGATCGCGCCCCGGCTTTTGTGTGTACCAGTTCGTCATCGCTGATCTACCATTCCGACATGGATGCGGACCTGAATAATCCGTATTCGCTGGAACTGTACCAGGTGGCGCTGCCGGCGGATAATGCCCCGGCTAACCCACCCACGCGCCTGACGTTTGAGCCAAAAGCCTACGATCAATACCCGATGGCGAATGCGTTTGAAGAACGCGAAAGTAAAGAGAACCGCCGCCCGCCGCATCCTTTCCGGTAAACGGGCGGTTACGCCGCAACGACGTGCCGGGGTTTCACTGAAATCCCGGTTTTTACGCCATCATACGCCGAAGGAGACTAGAATTATGCCCCGCAAAGCGCTGCTTATCACGTTCATTGGTTCGCTGGCGGTCATCATCATGGTGGCAGCCAGTATGCCTGCTACACCCCATGCTGCTGCCGATCAACTGCTGCAAGGTGTGCCGCGACTGGATGGTTATCGTATCTACTTCTCGGAATCTGCCGGGGAAGCCAGCCGCTTTGATCGCACCACCGAGGGTCTATCACGCTTTGCCGGACTGCTCGAACTGCAAGGGGCACAGCTTTATACCTTAGAATGGCGTAATGGCATTCCCGCCGACGCTGACCTGATTGTGATCGCCGGGTTGGGCGGCGATCTGAATGCCCAGTATACCGCGTGGCTGTGGGATTATTTGCAGGATGGCGGACGCCTGTTATTCCTCGTAGACCCCCGCATCGGAAAGACCGGCATCGCCAGCGCGAGCGGCATCTTTGAATTGTTATGGACGGATATGGGGCTGCGCGGGCGCAATGATCTGGTCATGGCCGAAAGCGGCGAAACGATTGAGGTCATTCCCCCAACGCCGCGCGCGGCCAGAGATCAAGCCACGCCCACCCCGCCGCCGCCCGTCAGCGTGCCGCGCATGATCACGCAATTTGCCACTGGCAATATCAACGCCAGCCATCCGATAGGGGCCGGGTTCACCGATACACTTACGTTTTTTGGCGCGCGCTCGCTCGAATCCGATGAAGCGCCCCGCCAATCCCAGGTCACATCGCTGGTCTTCACCGACTCCAATTTCTACGGCGAAACTGACTTCACCACCTACTTGAGTACGGGCTATGTCGAATATAACATCGGGACGGACACCGGGCGCGGCAATCTGGTCTTGGCTTCCGCGCTGGAAAATACGGTCACGGGCACACGCATGATCTTCATTGGGGATCGTCAGTTTGCGCTCAACGGCTACGGGCTGCAAACATCCCCTTCGTATAGCGGATCATTTTTGTATCCGGGCAATGTGCGCTTTTTACTGCGGGCGGCGGCCTGGCTGCTGGATGCGGATATGACGGATACGGTGGAACTGACCTTCCCCACACCGGGACCCACCAGCACGCCGACGATCACGCCATCGCCAACACCACTACCCACCGCGACACCCGTCCCTGACGCGGGCGAATCCGGCAGCTAACCGCGCATACCGCGAGAAAGCAGAGACAGCCCTATGATGCGTCGCTGGCATCTTTCACTTATGCTGCTGGTGCTGGTAGCCGGTTTGCTCCTGCCGGTCAGGATGGGTTATGCGCAAGACACGCCGCCAGTGGTGGTGTTCATTGAAGATACACGCTTGCGTACCGCCTCGCTGCTGGATCAGGGACCGGATGGCATCACCCAACTCGAACAGGTCTTCAAAAACCTGGGAGCCACTACGCGCTGGTTAAAATTGGATGAGCCACTGCCCGAAAATACGCAAGTCGTGGTGCTCATTCGCCCCCTGACCGCCCTGCCGACCACCTTGCTGGCGCGCATCTGGCGGCATCTGGCGCGCGGCGGGCATCTGCTGTTAGCGATGGACCCTTCCGGCTTACCCACCGTGCGCGGTGAAGGCACAGTCACCACCCAGACCGACGCGATGAATTCGGGGTTAGGGATATTGTTAAACCTGTTCTACGGGATTCAACTGGAAAACACCCTGTTAACCGAACCCTGGTTCGCCAATTCGACGCTCACCAATCAAAATACCACGTTCCTGACCACCACCGCCGAAACTGTCGTTGCCCATCCCGTCACAGCGCCACTGGCGCAATTCAGTTTGCCGGTGCAAACCTGGGGCGCGCGTTCGATCCATGTCGAGCCATTTGGCACGAGCAACTATGCCACACCGTTGATCTACACCGAAACGGCCTATGGCGAAACAAATACCCGTGTTTTCCCCCAACGCAACCGGGACTCCGATCCGCTTGAGTTTAACGTGAACGCGGATGCGCAAGGCCGCTTATTTGTTGGCGCACTGGCGGAAAATACGGTCCTCCATTCGCGCGTCGTGGTATTTGGTGATTCGGAAATGGTCCAGAATGGGTATGGCATGGCCCTTGATCTGGATGGGACCCCACTCTATCCCGGCAACCAACTCCTGATCGCGCGCAGTGCGGCCTGGCTGCTCGAACTGCCGGAAGACACATGGCCGACGTTGGGCAGCAACTACACGCAACTGGCGCTCGATGGTCAGGCTGATGAATGGGGTGATGTGCCAACGCTGTTTGAAGACCCGGCAGACGATGCTGCGGCGAACTACGACATTCAAGCGATCCGCGCGTTTCGGGATGACAGTTTCCTGTATCTCACGGTTGAAACTACCGGCGCGCCCACGCACGATACGCGGTTATCACTCGATCTGGAAACGACCTCTGATGGCGTGATCGATCTCACTCTGCTGATCACCCCGGATCAGGCGATCTGGAGCAATCAAACCGAAACCCGTGTGCCGATCCCGGATGGGCAGTTGGTCATGGGGGATGGGATCGAAGTCCGATTGCCGTTGCGCGTCGTGACGGAAGGTGCAGTGATCAGCAATATTTGCCTTGCGGACAGCCGCGTCGCGGAATCCATGCCGCCCATTGATTGTGCCGGTGAAACGCCGGGCATCATCCCGGTAGTCAATACGGAAGCGCCGGTTGAAGTCTACTTTCCGCCGGGGCCGCGCGCGACTGTGACCACGCTGCAAGCGAGTGTGAATATCCGCACTGCACCCAATTCAGACGCCGGAGTGATCGATCTGGCCCCACACGGACGCCTTTTTGCCGTAACCGGACGCACGGCGCTTGGGGATTGGATTCAGGTGAGCAATGGCGCGTATACCGGGTGGATGGCCGATTTCCTGGTGTATCTCAACAGTCCGTTGTCAAATATCTTGATTGCGACGGAGTAATTTTCCCCTGTCTGTTGATAGAGCGGTAGGGGAGCACCAATGTGTGCTCCCCTATACGATACGGGCCGACACGCTGGTCGGCCCCTACTCCCCCGCCACACTCAACCCCATCGCGGGAATATCCGGCATGACCGGATCGTACAACCACGACTCGAAGAAATTCGCCAAATCCGCGCCACTCACATCTTCCGCAGTGGCGATAAAATCCGCCGTTGTCGCGTTACCATACGCGAACTGATCGCAATAGGTGCGCAAAATCTCGAAAAAGACATCGTCGCCCACTTCCAGACGCAGCGCGTGCAGCAGCAGCGCCCCCCGCAGATAAAGCCCCCGGTTAAACAGATCGCGCGGGACCGGATCACCCGGCGGCACATACTGGCTGTGCGGGATCGTGGGCCGTTCGTCCATCTGATCGTATATGCCCAACAGCGTGAACAGTTCATCCATCTCCGCACTTTTGAGCGTCACCCGGTCAACCGGCAAAAGTTTGAGATACGTGAGCAACTGCGTGCCTGACATCGATTCCGGCGGCAGCAGCGCCGTTTGTTGGGCAATCGCGGCCTCATCCTGCGTGCCACTCAGCAGCAGTTCGGTGACGCGCATCACGTTACTGGTCGGCAGCGTAATGTCCGCAAGCGGCATCGCTTCGACCAGACCGAGAATTTGGTCGTGCGTGATGTCCAGCGTATAGCGGCGCGCGTCGGCAGCGATCAATTCGTAATTATCCGTGATCCGGCGCTCTAATGTTGCTTCCCCCAAGATATGCTCAAACCACAGCCACGACGCATAGGTCGCAAAGCCTTCATTGAGCCACATATCCCGCCACGTAGATAGACTCACGCTGTCGCCGAACCATTGGTGCGCTAATTCGTGAGCGATCACTTCTTCCATCCCCCCCACGCTGCCGATCACCCGATCCGCGCCGAACAGCGATAGCGTTTGCGTTTCCAGCGCGAAGCCCAGCGATGCATCGACCACCACCACGCCATACGCCTCGAACGGATAGGGGCCGAAGGTGTCGTTATAAAACGCGATCATGTCGCTGGTATTCATAAAATTGAATTCGGCAATATCCGCCACGCGCGGCGGGTAATAGTTACGGATCGGCAGTCCGTCCGGGCCTTCTTCGGTCTGGATCACAAAATCACCAATGGCGACGATCACGAGGTAGCTGGCAATGGGATCGCGCGCTGCCCACAGATAGGTAATCGTGCCATCGTCGTGCGCAATCGTATCTTGCAGCACGCCATTCGCCGCCACGACATAGGGATCGTCCACCGTGATCGCAAACGAATAAGTCGCTTTGTCCAGGGGATGATCATTCACCGGATACCAGCCCGCAGCCCCGGCGGGTTCGCTGGCGACAAACACCCCCTCGCCGTAATTGACCCACCCGATCAGGTTCGGCATATTCGCCAAGCCAAGCCCGCGCGGTTCGCCGCTATAGTGTACGCTGATCGTAAATTCTTCCCCGGTGACGAGTGGCTCAGCCGGAGTCACGGTCAATTCATGATCGTTGTGATCCCAGGTCGCAGGCTGGTCATTGATCACAATGGCGGCAATGTCGAACCCGGCAAAATCGAGGTTAAAGGCGCGTAGATCGTGCAAGGCTTGCGCGGTGATCGTCACCTGACCCTCAATGAGATTGGCCGCGACATCCACATCCAGATCGAGCGCATAATGCAGCGTGTCATAGCCCCCATTACCGAGGGCGGGATAAAACGAATCGCCAATGCTGGCCGATCCCACATCAGGATCAGGTTCTTCCGCAATGGCGATCTGCGCGCCCATGAGCGCGAGGATAAGCAGCACAAGCGTACACCGGCGTAACATAGCTGGCTCCTTTACGTTAACGACTGTTGCTTCATTATACGCAGCCACGCTCATTTTGGTGAATGTAAGGATCGGATTACACTAACGCCGCCTGAACATCGTGTAACATGGTAAACGCCGCGTCCGCGATCTCCGGTGTGGCGGGACCGAGTCCGCAAGCCGGTACGAGTAAACTCCGGTGCGCGAGTTCGTCAATCGTGATCGTGACGCCGCGCGCCGCCGCCTTTTCGCTGATCAGGGCGAGTCCGTCCTGCAACTTTTGCGCGACCTGCGCCGCCGTGACGTTATAAATTTCGGCGGTATTGGGCACAATACCCCACGCAACGACGCCGCCGCGATCCAGAAACGCGCGCAGTTCCGCCGGGTACAGCGCGAGATTATCCAGGTAGCCGTAAGCATCCAGATTCAGAATATCCACTGACGTTTCGAGCAGCACACCCCAATCGGTATTGGCGCAGCAATGCACCCCCGCCAACGCCCCTTCCGCATGAATCGCCTCGAAGACTTCATCCAGCAGCGCAATCGCCTGTTCGCGGCTCAAGCTAATGAACGCCGAGCCAAACGAAGCCATATACGGCTCATCCACAAAAATGATCACGTTCGGCTTGACGGCGCGTAACTGCTGCGCCTGCCAGCGCGCATTCATTGCTGCGTTTTTGACGATCACGTCCGCCAGCAGGTCATGATACAGAATCGAGCGCAAATCCTGATCGACCACCGTTAAGCCCAGGCTCACCGGGCCTGTGACCTGCCCTTTTGCCCATTCGCCGGGAGTCGTTTTGAGCGCATCGAGCATGGTGAAAAATCCGGCGGCGTATTCCGGTGTGAGGCCAAACGCGGCGAAATCCTCCGCCAGATAGCGCTCGTAGAAGCGTTCGAGATCGGGTGTCAGATCGCCAGTGGTATCGACGGTGATCTTCTCGTTGGCTTCATCCAACACGACGCGCGGCAAACCGGCGCTGTACTGCACATACATATTTTCCTTGAATGTGCGCCGCACCATCTGCGGCCACGCGGGAATATCCAGCGCAGCCGCGATCTTGGCGCTGATCCCGTCCACCGCAGGATGGGGCACGCTGCCGACATGCGTCGTCAAAAAATGGGGGGCAAAATGTGGTTTGTCCGTCATCCGTGATCAATCTCCTCTTGAAAATCAAAAGCAATGGGACGCAGATTAAAAAACTAATGCGCTTTAGAGCGCCGTTTGACCCCACCCTAAATTCCTCCCCACAGGCAGGGAGGGACTTCACAACACTCCCTTCCCCTGCTTGCGGGGGAAGGGCTGGGGATGGGGGTTTACCCTTTCTCTTATGGAGAAAACAATTCAAACGCGCACAATGTAGGGGCCGACCAACGTGTCGGCCCAGGGCGAA
>JAFGJA010000324.1 GCA_016929355.1 Anaerolineae bacterium
CGTAACGTTGTGCCGGTGCTGGTAATGTCCGCGATAAAGTCCGCGTAACCCACCAGGGGAGCCGCTTCCAGCGCGCCATCCGCCCCGACGACGCGCACATCTGCCACGCCGTTATCCTGCAAAAAACGCGCGGTGCTGTTTTTGAATTTGGTCGCCACGCGGAGCGGTGTCCGGCGATTCAGATCGGCGGTCACTTGCACATCGTCCCAATCTTCCGGCACGGCTAACACCAACGAACATTCCCCATAACCAAGTTCGTCGTGGATGATGACAATGCCCTCCCGCCCACCATTGACCGTTTCCATAAACGTATCGTAGCCGGTAATGCCCAGGTCCACATCGCCGGACGCGACACTGGTCGAAATATCCCAGGCGCGCTGAAACAGGATCAGCACATTGGGCAGCGCGGGAATCGTCGCCGTATATTGGCGCGGATTGGGTTTATGCACTTTAAGGCCGCATTCCGCCAGGAAATCGAGCGTTTCAACTTCCATGCGGCCTTTGCTCGGTAACGCGATTCGAATTTGCATGTGTGGATTCTCCTAAATCAAGAGCTATTTCACCGCAGAGAACGCGGAGAACGCAGAGAAAATTCAAGGTAAAATCAAGAGAAAATACCAACTCCAAAACAACAAAAAACGCCCCCCGGTGAACCGAGAGGCGTTGGCTTATTTGCTTGATGCCTGTGACTAGCAACAGGCGTGCAACACAAACCCACCACCGGACCACCAGCCGGGTGCGTTATCATGATGACCATGATGATGAGTGTGAGTCAGTACCGTGTTTGTATTCATGCCGCAGAGTATAGCCCCAGCGCGCTATAGTGTCAATGACAATTTTTGTGCCAATCATCCAAGCTGCATACAATTGCCCATAAACCTCCCCCGCGCTGCACATAAGGGGCAGGTTAGCCGACAACAAGACACATTAAGAGGGAAAACCATTCTCGTGAGCCGCAACCGACCCTATACCACCATCACCAGCCGCTATCTCTGGCAAAGCCATTGGTACAATGTGCGTCAGGATCAATTGCAGGACGACGCAGGCCACCAGATCACCTATACCGTGATCGATAAACCGGATGCCGTCTGGATCGTACCGGTCACATCAGGCGGCGATCTTGTCTTGATCGACCAGTACCGTTATGCGATTGATGCGTGGTGTCTGGAGATTCCCTCCGGCAACGTTGAAGCGGCGGTTGAACCCGCAGACATGGCTGCACGCGAACTCCGCGAGGAGATCGGCGGCGTAGCAACCCGCTTAGACCTGATCGCGGATTTTTACACGATGAACGGCATCGGTACAGAGCGCGCGCTGATCTTCCTGGCGCTAGGCGTGGAACTGGGCGAACCGCAGCGCGAGATTACCGAGCATATCACGCTCAAACCCACGCCCGTGATCGAAGCGCTGGACATGGCGCGCACGGGGCAGATCAAAGATGGGCCGAGCGCCTTAGCCATTTTGCTCTGTGAACCAGCGCTGCGAGCCTATGTAGCGGAGTTAGAATCATGATACAGCGAGTGATGATGAGTTTGGTAATCATCCTGGCAATCGGCCTATTGAGCGGCTTGTTAGCGGGCTGTGGCGAAGACAATCCCGCGCCGAATTCCGATCCACCGATCCTGGGCGGCGTCGAAGCGATGCCCAAGCAGATCGCTACCATCGACATTACGCCCACGCCCACCGCCGTACTGGTCGGCGGTGAAGCCGTTGTGATCGCCTCCCCATCCCCCGGCCCGCCGCGCCCCACTGCGACCCTGACACCGTATGTCGGTGTATTTTTGGGCGAGCCGACCTCTGAAAGTGGCGAAGCGCCGCCGACCTTAGCCCCCTATGTTGTCAATCAAGTGTCCAGCAATACCGGCGCAGTAGGGCCGGTGGTATCAAGCGGAAATGTCGGCGTAGCCGTGAGCAGCAGCGCGTGCGGCGGCGCGATTGCGTCCACGTTTGCCAATGCGTATGACAACAGCAGCACAACACAAGATCGCCTCGGTTGTCCGGTGGGTAGTGGGGGAGCCATCTCGATGGCGGCGCAGCCCTTCGAACGCGGCACGATGTACTGGCGCGGCGATACGCGCGTGATCTATGCGCTGGCGAATAATGGGCAGTTCTGGCAGGTCGCCGACAGTTGGAATGAAGGGATGCCCGCGAACGATGGCATGTTGGTTCCGCCGGAAGGCTTGCAGCAGCCCGTGCGCGGCTTCGGTCTGGCGTGGCGCAATGCACCAGCGATCCGTGATAACATCGGTTGGGCGACGGCGTCCGAATATGCGTATCAGGGCTTCTGGCAGGATTTTGAGCGCGGCGCAATGTTTGCCGGCGTCGGTAATCAAATCTACGCGCTGTATACTGCCGAAGGGCAGCACTCCGGGGCGCTTGCGCCTTAAGTCGCCCGGAGGAGGGTTGCAAACCCTCCCCTACAGAAATCAGGTTCACCAGATCGTTAGCTAATCCGATCCTGACTCCGTTTCACGCGCCGTTTAAGCGGTACAAATGGCTCAATGCGCCGGATGTCGGGATCAATCTCGGTGGGCGGGAGTGATGGATAGCGCCCATTCCGGCGGTATAACTGGGTCTTCCATTCGTAATCCTGGCGTATCTGCTCATACGCCTGACCCACTGCGCGCGTGCGGGCAATTTCCCGATCAATATACCAAAAGAGCGCGTGAGCGATCAATACCGCCAGCGCGACCACGATCAAACACACGCTTGCCACCAGCGTCACTAGTTGTGTGGCGGGTTGGCTAACCCCATTCAGTATTCCCAGCATAACAGCGACCCCGCGCGGCACAAACACCATCACCGGCACAAACAATACAATGAATGCAACCACGTATAACACCAGCGCCCAACGCGCGCTTGTTTTGTTGTATTTTAACATTTTGGCTATTTCCCATAACCACACACCCATTGTCAATAGTATAGCACAAATGTTCAGCACGACCAGTTAGAAGTTCGTTAATCTGCCTCTACGATCTATTTACGAAATCGAAATTTCAGCGCCAAAATTAAACTTTTGTTCGGTTTTACTTGACGCCGAACAAGAGTTCGTCTTATAATTTAAAACATAATCCGAACTATTGTGCTGAATACACACGGAGCGATTGTAAAATGGCGAATTTCAACCTCACAGGGCTTTCTGCCCGGCAAAAAAACATTCTGAAGTTTATCGAATCTTTCATCAGTGATCATGGCTACCCGCCCACCATCCGTGAAATTGGCGAGGCGGTTGACATTGCCTCCACCTCGGTGGTGAACTACAACCTGAACAAACTGGTGGATCGCGGCTTTATTGAGCGCGCGCCCAAAGTATCGCGGGGGTTGTGGCTCACGGTGGACACTGAAGAAAAAGAAGACGCCGATCATAATCAGGAATTGCGGGTTAGATATGCTGATCCCAACAGCCTGTTTGCTGTGCCGCTGGTGGGCAAAATTGTTGCCAGCCAACCGGTCCTGGCTTTCGAGGACTTTGGGTACAACTACGATGAAAGTGACTTGATCGAGGTTCCGCA
>JAFGJA010000325.1 GCA_016929355.1 Anaerolineae bacterium
GATAATCGCCGCCGCTTCGTTGACTTCGAACAGGCTCATGGTTGGCCCACCCGTCACATTGAACAGGATGCCACGCGCCCCATCGATGGTCACATCGAGCAAATTGCTGCTGATCGCGGATTCGGCGGCTTGCCGCGCGCGTTCGTCGCCCGTCGCACGGCCTACTGCCATCAATGCCGCGCCACCTTCGGACATAATCGTCCGCACGTCGGCAAAGTCGAGGTTGATCAAGCCGGGCACGGTAATCAGTTCGGAAATGCCCTGGATACCTTGCCGCAGCACGTCATCCGCCATACCAAACGCATCTTGCAGGCTGGCGCGTTTATCCACAATTTGCAGCAAGCGATCATTCGGGATCACGATCAGCGTATCGACCTGGCTCTTGAGCGCTTCGATCCCCGCTTCGGCAGCCTGGATACGGCGCGATCCCTCAAAGGTGAAGGGGCGTGTCACGACACCAATCGTCAATGCGCCGAGTTCTTTGGCGACCTGCGCGATTATAGGCGCACCACCGGTCCCGGTCCCGCCGCCCATGCCGCTCGTAATAAAGACCATATCCGCGCCGCGCAGCACTTCATACAATTCATCGGCGCTTTCTTCGGCGGCTTTGCGTCCCACTTCAGGATTCCCACCTGCGCCGAGGCCGCGTGTCAATTTATCCCCGACCCGGACGCGAGTCTTGGCCTTGCTCAATAATAATGCCTGTGCGTCGGTATTGATCGCAATAAACTCAACACCACCTAGCCCCTCTTCGATCATGCGGTTGACGGCGTTCCCACCGCCGCCGCCGATCCCAACAACTTTGATACTGGCGAAATTATCCACCATAGGCATGGATTCCGACATGAACATACCCTCCTAGTTAAACGGTGCTGCCATGAGTATTCTCTATTGTACGGTATTTTTCAAATCCGCAAAATTTGGTTTATGCACAAACCTACTAAAAGTTTGAAATTACGAACCAAGTTAGCTGGCGTGACATATCGCCCTGGAACATAGTATTCACGATTCGTACTACAACGCAAGGGGACTTTATTCCCCCTTTATTCTTTTATTCGTCTTTTTCTTTACTCGCCTTCTTCGCCCGGCAGCAAACGCCCAAACACACCCTTGATAATCTTGGCGACGCGCTCCCCGGCCCCGGCATCATCGCGCTTTTTGCGAATCGCGCTGCGGCGATCATCTTCTAAATCCATAATCAGGCCGAGTTTGAGCAAGCCCACACTGGTACTGTACGCCGGATTTTTGAGCGCGTCGGACATCCCCGTGACGTTTTCCGGCTGCGCGACCCGCACCGGCAGGTTGAGCACTTCACTGGCAATCGTCTTGATCCCCGGTAATTGGCTGCTGCCCCCGGTGAGAACGATCCCCGCCTTGAGCAGCCCATCATAGCCGCTACGCTTGGCTTCCTTGAGGATCAACTCAAAAATTTCTGCCACGCGCGCGTTGATAATATGCGCCAGATCGGTACGCTGGACCTTGCTCGGCAGTTCCTCGCCAAACGGTTGGATCGGGAACGCTTCGAGCGCGCTCACCGCTTTGGGATCGGCGTGTCCGTATTTGAGCTTAACAGACTCCGCTAAATCTGACGATAGGTGCAAACCCGCCGCCGTATCATTGGTAATGTGCTGCCCGCCGACGGCGATCACCGCCGTATGCCAGACCGAACCATCAATGAACATGGCGAGGTCAGTCGTCCCACCGCCAATGTCCACAACCATCACCCCGGCTTCGCGCTCGTCCGGCGTCAGGATCACGTCGCCCGAAGCGAGCGGATTCAGGATGAAGCGATCCACGTAGACGCCTGCATCCTCGACGCATTTGGCGAGATTCTGCACATTGGCTGACGCGGCGGTGATGATATGCGCTTCGACTTCCAGCCGGAAACCGAGCATCCCCAATGGACTGCGCAGGCCCGTTTGCCCATCCAAACTGTAATTGCGCGGGATGACGTGCAGCACCTGGCGACCATGCGGCAGCGTGATCGCGCGGGCCGCGTCCATAGCGCGTTCCAAATCGTTGATCTGCACGCCGCGCGAATTGGCAATGCCCACCGCGCCCGTACTGTTCAACGACTCGACATGCCCGCCCGCGATGGAAACAAACGCCCGCCCGATCTCGTACCCACTGCTTTTTTCGGCTTTATGCACCGACGAGGAGATCGCCGCACTTAGCGCGCCCACATCGGTCACGATGCCTTTGCGCACACCCGACGACGGTTCGATCCCGACGCCCAGCACATAGACATCGCTTTCGCGCACTTCGCCGACGATGGTACAGACCTTCGTCGTGCCAATATCCAGCCCAACAACGATTTCGCCCATAGTGTCCTAGTGATTAGTTTTTAGCGTAAGTGTGTAGGGGAGCACCAATGTGTGCTCCCGGTGCGACCAAGTCGCACTTAACCGGGCGGACACGCTGGTCCGCCCCTACAAATTCACACCGATCCACTCAATTCCCCTCGTACCACAGCACCGTATAATAGGGGCGGTCCGGGTCATTCATAAAAATTTCGCCGGGTTGCAGCACACCGCGAATCTCGGCGACCAGTTCATTATACACCAAGAGTTTAGTATCCATATCCTCGCCTGTGCCAAACCAGACCGTCCACCCGCTCGGATTCAGATGCCCAAGCCCTTTTTCCGGGTTGTACAGCAGCACCGAAATATTCTGCCGCTTGTGCAAATACAGCGCCCCATCGACGATAGATTGCGGGATGCGCTCGCCCACCGAGATCGGGTCTTCGGCATCGCGCACAACAATGCGCAGCAGATCGGTGCGATCTTCGCGCTGCGTCATGACGATGCCGTTCACATCCACCCAGACGCGAATCCCCTGCTCCCAGATCAGCGCCGGTTCGCGCTCCACCACGACAATTTGCAGCATATCCGGCGGCCAACCGACATAGACTACCGCCTCAGCAATGTTCGGCACGGATTCGAGCCGCGCTTCCACATGCGCCGGATCGATCCAGAAAATATGCTGCTGCGCGACATCGCTGAACCGGAAAATTTCCTCGCGCGTCAGGTATTTTTCGCCGCCAATCGCTACCGCGCTGACAAAAAACGCATCCATCGTCAGGAACAAATACAGCACGCCCATCAACCCGATCACCAGCAGACCGGACACCGTGCGCCAACTGAACACGCCCCGGATCGACACCCGGCGGCGGCGCGTCCGTTCGGTAGCACGCTGCACCTGCCCTTGCACATGGATTTTGCGCGCTTTGCGTTCGGCGCGGCGCTCCGACACACTGACCGTACTCGCCGGGCGCACATGGGATCGCGGCTGCATCCGGCGCACATCCGACTCCGCCGATGACGCGGCATCAGCCGATTCCGCCTCTACCGGGATTAAACGGCGGGCGTGATCGCGGCCCTGATTCTGCTTTTTGCGGCGGCGCTCGGATCGTTCACGCGCGCTAGAGCGTCGCTTTTTCTGATCGGTGTCGATGGACATATAGGGTTATACTGCGCTAACTGACAGCAACTTTACATTTTTCCCACGATTAACCCACATGATAATCCAACATGGCGCGGATGTCCAATGCCGAGGTGATCATTTTGTTAGAACACTGTTGTGATTTTGTTGGTGTTTGCCGGATTATGGAGTGAGCGCCGGGAAAATAAGCCATTTATAACGGTTCATTAACCCCACCTCACCCCCTGCCTCCCTCTCCACGCACGGAGAGGGGGAATCAGTCGTCGGCTGGGGGCGAGTCTTTGTAGGCGAGTACCGATGTGTGCTCCCGGTGGGACGAAGTCGCACAAAACATGTTGAGCTTGTGCTCAACCGGGCGGACACGCTGGTCCACCCCTACACGATCTGGGCCGCATACGCTACACACGCCAGCACATCCTCGGCGGTGATTTCCGGGTAGTAATCGTCCGACGTGATCTCCACAATGGATTTGCCCGCCGCCAGCAGTCCGAGAATGGTCTGCACCATAATTCGCGATCCCGCAATTCGCGGTTTGCCATGACACACGTCGCGCGAGACGACGATACGGGGGGTGAGCAGGTGATCGACCATTGAATGAATCCTCATCTGTTTAGCGTTATTGTAGCAGAGCGCAAGCCTATGTGTCATCGTCGGCTGGGGGCGAGTCTTGCGCTGTGCGCCACGCTTCGACGGCGGCGAGCGCTTCTGGCGTGCCGATGCGGGTGAGGGCTTGGGCAGCTTGTTCACTCTGCGGGATCATATGATAACCGGATATATGATCGCTGGAGAGTTCCGCGATATACCAGGGAATGACAGCCTCCAATGCGGCGGGCGTATTAATAGCCGCCAAAGCGCTCGCGGCAGCATCACAGAGGCGATCCAGATAGAGCAATTCGGCCTGATCATTGAGCAACGAAATAAGGCTGGTAACTGCGCGCTCATCGCCAATACATCCCAATGAATACGCGGCACGAGCACACACCTCAGCATCTAGATCATCAAGCATAGTGGTGAGGCGTTCAACTACCCGTTCATCTCCAACTTGGCCCAAAGCAACGATAGCACCAGTACGCACCTCCACATCTGGATCATCAAGCATAGCGATAAGATATTCAACCACCCGTGTATCCCCAAGTTGCCCTAATCCGGTTACTGCGGTACGTCGCACCCGTGCATCATTATCGCTCAAGGCGGCAATCAGTGGATCAATGACACGTTCCGTCCCGAATTGCCACAAACCAAAAACTGCCGTACTGCGCACTTCGCCATCAGGATCGTTACTGGCAATGGCAATAAACGGTTCAACCACGCGATCATCACCCATTCGAATTAATGTATAGATCGCATTGGCACGCAAGTTGGAACTATGATGACTCAATGCAGCCAAAAGAGATTCGATTGCTGATTCGCCGATGTTTACAAGACCCTGTTGGGCAAATTGGGCCTCTCGATAAACTGATCCGAATCGGGTCAACTGCCTAATCAACGGTTTGATAGCACGTTCATCCGCGATTTGCGCAATTGCATCTGTCGCCCCTTGGCTCAGAAATGGGTTTTTCATCGCCTTAATCAAAGGACGCACAGCAGGCCGGCCAATTTGAACCAATGCAGCAACGACTTTCTTACGCACGTTAAAATCATCATCGTTTAGTGATTTGATGAGCCGCCTAATGGCTTTCGGATTACCCAATTCCCCTAGCTGTTCAGCCGCGTTTGCCCGCACGGCTGGATCATCATCGCCCAACTGCGCGATCAACTCATCAACCGTCGCCATAGCACCACCTTCCATCCCATCCGCACAAAAAAAGAGAGGAACTCGCGTCCCTCTCTCTATTCTATCTCACTCTGCGCTCTCCGCATCTCGGCGGTGAAATCCTAAATCTTCGCCCGCCCCGCCGTGCGTGACGCCAACCCGATCACCACCACCGCGAAGCCGATCAGCACCAGCACCGGGAACCACACATCCAGCAACGAATCGCCGTTGATCATCACCTTCCGCAGCGCCTCATTCGCATAGGTCAGTGGCATCACATACGATACCGGCTGCAACCAGCCCGGCATATCCTCGATCTGCCAGATCACGCCGCCAAGCAAACCCTGCGAAGTCACGATCAGGGGGATGAACTGCAACACCTGAAATTCGTTCTGCGCGAACGTACTCAGCAAAATCCCCAGATTGACCGAGAGCATGACCAGCAGCGCCTCGACCACAAAAATGTTCAGTAAATTCCCGGCGTAGTGAATATCCAGAATGAACACCGTAAACACCAGTGTGATCGTACCCTGGAAAATCCCGAAGACCATGAAACCGAGCATATAGCCGATGATGATTTCGTGCGGGCGGATCGGCGTGGCTTGCAAGCGTTCGAGCGTGCCCACCACGCGCTCGCGCAAAAACGAGATACACGTCAGCAGAAACACGAGGAAGAACACGAAAAAGCCAATCAGCGCGGGAGCCATGTAATCGAGCGTGTCATATTCCGGGCCGCTGTGCAGATAGGTCGCATCAATGGCCGTTGCAAACTCGATACTCGACGGATCAAGCGGCAGATCGCTCGCAGTTGATGACCCCACCAGCGCCAGCGTATTCGCCGTTTGCAGCGCGACTCGCGCAAAAATCGTGTTCAGGCGCTCAGACAGCATCGGATTCGATCCCTCGTATTCGATATCCAACGTGAGCGTGCGCGTACTGATCACGTTCTGCGTGAACTCCGGCGGAACCGTGATCACGGCATCGGCGTCGGCGGCATCGAGTTGATCGCGCGCTTCGTCGGTGGTCATCACCTGCGCGTCAAATTCCTCAAAACTGCCCAACACCTCGATCAAGCGATCCCCAAGATTAACCTCGTTGCCCATCATGGCGAACCCATCGTCATTGTTCACCACGCCGACCACTAATTTCGCGGGATCGTGGCGAATCAGGATGCCGATAAAACTGAGCAAAATCACAGGGATAATCGTCATCAAGACAACGGTGCGTTTGTCCGCCCAGATTTGCTGGATCACGCGGAGCGCGAGAATTTGACTACGGCCCTTATTGAACATTGTTGCCCACTCCCTTTTGTTCCGCATAGACCAAAAACGCCTGCTCGATGTCATCCGTACCCGCCTGTTCGCGCAGCGATAACGAAGTCCCCTCCGCGATCAACTGCCCGCTCCGCACAAAACCGAGCCGGTCACAGCGCTCGGCCTCGTCCATGACGTGACTCGATACGATCAGCGTAATGCCGAGATCGGTCATCGCGCGGAAGTGATCCCAGAACTGGAAACGGAGCTGCGGATCAACGCCCACTGTCGGCTCATCCAACAGGATCAGTTCGGGTTTATGCGCCAGCACCGACGCCAACGAGACGCGCTGCCGCATCCCACCGGAAAGCGTCCCGACGCGGCTGTCTTTGCGGTGTGAGAGATCAACGAATTCAATCGCTTCGGCAATCGCATCATGATCGCGGCAGCCCATCAAACCCGCGAAAAACGCGACATTCTGCCACACGGTCAGATCGTTGTAGAGCGCGCTGGCCTGCGTCATATAGCCAACCCGCGCGAGAATATCCTTGTTCGGAATGCGCGTACCGAGGACAGTCACGCTGCCGGAGTCCGGTTCATGCAAGCCGACAATCGTCCGAATCAGGGTGGATTTTCCTGCGCCGTTGGGTCCCAACAGCCCGTAGATTTCGCCCTTGCGCGTGCGCAAACTCAAGCCTTGCAGCGCGTGAACCTCGCCGAAGCGCTTATGAACGTCATGCACCTCGACGGCATATTCCGGTGTAGTATCGTTTGTGTTATGATTCATTGTGTATGTGTCCTCCCAGACACAGTTTTTCGATGAGGGCGTACTGGCGGTACGCCTTTATCTTTGGAAGGGCGGGTTTGCAAACCCACCCCTACAAATCGCTATTTCTGCAAATTTTGATCGGCAATCCCATACAGCACCACATTCGCAAACTGTTCCGACCACTGGTCATGATCCAGTTGGTGAAAAAACTCAATCGGCAGCGCGCGATCCGTGATCATATAGCCGATAATCAAACTCGCCATCATACGCAGCACCACCACCACCTCAATCGGTTTCAACCCCGGCAGCGTTTGCAACCGCCCGATGATCATCAAGATACGCGGGAAAATCGTCTGATTGAGCAGACGCAACATATGCTGCCCTTCAAACTCGCGGGCATCGATCTGCGCCAGTTGGATAAAATCGTAATGTTTCGGCATCTCGCGCATGATGACGCGCAGCGCTGTATGGATGAACTTTTCGATGGTATCGGCTTCGGCCAACGCCGGTTCAATGCTGCCAAACAGGGTTTCATACGGGTTACGCTCTTCGATCAACGCGGCAAAGATCGTCTCTTTGGTCGGAAAGTGGTTGTAAATGCCCCCCACCGCGCGATCCCCGGCTTCACGCGCCAGCGCGCGCATACTCGTGCCGTGATAGCCCTGCGAGACAAACAACCGCCGCGCCGCATCGAGGATTTCCGCGCGCGCCTGATCGCCTTTGCTAAACTCGCCTTTACCAAACAAATCACCGGTCATGCCATCATTACCTTTCACCTTGCCGTGAACGAGTGTTCATTTTTTATGCACAAAAAAAATGAACGAGCGTTCGTTCATAGTTCATTATAGATCGAAATGGGGGAATGTCAAGCAATAATTCATCTGAAAAAAATAAGGGGAGCGTTTGCCCCCCATAAAACTATCCATCGATCCAGGTGACTTTCCACCGACTGGTTCGCGCAGCAGCCTGCACGTCAGTATCCTTGAAATTGCGCCAGGGAGACCAAACCATCGACGGTGACAGTACAATCAGTGCGACCGCTCAGACGCTCGAATCGTACTTCCACATCAAAGGAATGAGTCGCTGCTAGCAGATTTCCACCATCGAACAATATAACGTATTCCTGGTTTCGTAATATATTCAGGGTGATACCATCAATTGTCTGAACGGCTAAACCATCGCGCATCAGTCGCAAATCCACCTTTGCTAGCCAGCAGTCAGTCGCCAAATTGCTTTGTATTTGCAGCATGAAGTCAATATTCTTGGTTGATCGCGTGAAGTACCAACCGGACAAGGGGACGCTAAATCCGGTTTGGCTGATACTGACTTCTCCCAAACGAAACACCTCTACCGCCGTAGCAGCAGACATACCCGGCGCACCCACTGGACCCTGCAAACCACGTGGCCCCTGAGGACCCTGGGCACCTGTATTGCCTTGAGCGCCAGTCGGTCCCTGGCAATCCAATGCATTCACATAGTAGTCCCCGTTGGTGTCTTCGCTTGCCTCCGCAACGGAATTACCGTTTACATCCCAACAACTCACACCGGGCGCACCAGCCGGTCCGGTGGGTCCAACCATCCCTTGTGGTCCGGTTAGGCCCATCGGCCCCTGACAATCCAATGCGTTAACCACACCATCGCCGTTTGTATCTTCATAGTAATCAGCGCCACCGTTGCCGTTCGTGTCCCAACAACTCATACCGGGTGCGCCCGTCGGTCCCACCGCACCAGCCGGTCCTTGTGGCCCCTGTGGTCCCGTCGCGCCTATTGGCCCTGGCTGGCCTTGCGGACCAGCAGGCCCCGTTCCACCTGGACCTTGTGGTCCGGCAGGCCCCTGTGGGCCTTGTGATCCGGCAGGTCCCGTTTCACCGGGTGAGCCTTGCGGTCCGGGAATCAACTGGACATCACCCTCAAAGATGGGAGGTAAAGCCCCTTCTAGCGACGTACTCAGAAAAATCGGAATTTCTGCAGCAGCGCAGGAGTCGCGTAATGCGCGCAGCACTCTGATTTGATTATTTGTAATATTGAGGCAGGCATGAATCACGTCCGGCTGTTCTCGATCTTGGGCGTCAGCCGGAAACACTGAAAGCACAGCAACTCCGACTAATGCCGCAAGAATGACACCAACAAACATCATTTTGAAACTTCGGGCCATCGTATCCTCCCTAAACAAACTCTATCCATATTGTGATGATAGTGTTTAATTAAGGAGTTTTGCAAGCTTGTGGCACATTTCTGAACAAATTCTGACGAATAGCTCAAATCAAGGCAATGCATCCATATTCAGATCAAGCCACGCCATTTCTTCCGGCGCGAGATCGGTTTCCAATGCGGCGGCGTAGTCGTTCGCGGCCTGGATGCGGTCATGCGTCCAATTTGATGCCCCAAACGCGCCGATCAAGCCTTCGCGCTGATACTGGTTTAGCACATCAATGATCGGCCCGACAGGTTGCGTCGGATCATCGCGGTGCAAGACAAACATCTCAATGAAATCCGTCTTAAACCGCGCCAGTGAATCAAACAAATCCGAGGCAATATCATACGGGGTGACGCGGTGACGATCTTCGTTGTGATGCGCGCCTTTGGTCAAGATCACGACCTGATCACGCACGCCGCGCTCGTTTAGCCATTCGCCAAAGATGCGTTCCGTATCGCCGTGCCCATAGACGTAGGCATTGTCAAACGTGTTGCCACCGAGCGCCAGAACACCATCGAGCAAGCTAAAACTCGCGTCAAGATTGTCCCGTGTGAGCATGGCCGTACCTTGAACGAGACGTGATATCGGTTGATCAATACCGGGCAGTTGTCCGTAATGCATGAATGCCTCCTGTTAGGGATATAATCCCGGCAGACTGGATTCATATCCCTAACAGGCACAATGGCCGCACACGCCCGGTCACTGGTACTGTATCCATGTCGGTTGAAAAACGGCCTCACCCCCTAAATCCCCCTCTCCAGCTCGGCTACCGAAATAGGTACTCCCGCAAGTTCCGTGATGGGAGTGAAACAACGGGTTTATCGCGTTGAAACAAACCCGTACTCAAGCGAAAAAGCTGGAAGTTCAATGGTGTTCCGGCATACTTTTTGCATCATTAGCACATAACTTGCGGATGAACCCCGAAATATGAAACAGCGTACAGACGTTAGTCAGCCACCGTGACCACACCCAACGCCAACGCCGACACCGCATCACCTGCCGCGCCGGTATGCGGAACCGCTTGAAAACCGTCCGCCTCCAACCAGCGATACATCCCCGTGATCAGCGCGTAATCACCGGGCGGCGTCTCAGCCGGGATGGTGAGCATATACGTCCGGCCCACAACGAGATCGCCCGCGCGCCAGTGATCCGTAGCGAGCGTTTCCGGCGAATCATCCGGCAAAATGAACGGCAGATCGGCGGGGGCAGCGTCATGTGTGGCGATCTTAGCGGCGGGATTATCCGGTTGGACCAGATGCACATAACCCTGATAGGCGTAATCCGGCGTCTGATCCACGCGCCAGATCAGCGTCACGGAGATCGTATCCCCGGCAGCAACCGAACGCCCCGGCGCAAGATCGTAACCGATCAGATCAAGTTCGCCGTTCACGCTGCCCGCTCCCGTGTGATAGGTGGACCAATCGAGCGCAAAATAGCGCGTGCGCAGATCGGCATCTTCGAACACGGGGCGCGGGTTGCGCAGCGCGATCAAACGATCCAACTGCGGGAACAGATTCCAGGTGAGTTGGCGCGCGAAGAGTGTGGGCTGTTTGGTGAGCACATCGTCCAGATACCACGCGCGCAGGGGGCGCACGTCATACACCCCGCGCGGGATCATGTTGCCCTCGTTCATGATGCGCGCACAGGGATCGACATCTGCCAAATAGGTGAGTCCCGCCAGCCAGCCCCAATTGAGCAAGCA
>JAFGJA010000326.1 GCA_016929355.1 Anaerolineae bacterium
GGTTGTTCTCTCAAAAGACGAAATTACGCGCTACGCCCGCCATTTGATTCTGCCGCAAGTCGGCTACGCAGGACAGCGCAAACTCAAAACGGCGCGCGTGCTGATCGTCGGCACAGGCGGCCTCGGCAGTCCGGTAGCGCTGTATCTGGCAGCGGCGGGCATTGGGACGATTGGCCTGGTCGATTTTGACGTGGTAGATGCCACAAATCTCCAGCGCCAGATCGTTCACAGCGAAAGCACAGTGGGCGTGCCGAAGGTCGAATCGGCGGCGGCGCGGCTGCGTGATCTGAATCCTTATATCACGATCAATACCTATTCGGAACCGTTCACCAGCCAGAACGCGCTGGATATTCTCGCGCAGTATGATCTGGTGGTGGATGGCACGGACAATTTCCCCACGCGCTACCTGCTCAATGACGCGGCAGTCATGCTCAATAAGCCGATGGTCTACGGCAGCATTTACCGCTTTGAGGGACAGGTCAGCATATTCGGCACGAAAGAAGGCCCGTGTTATCGCTGTTTATTGCCCGATCCCCCGCCACCCCATTTGGTCCAAAGCTGTGCGGAAGCCGGTGTCCTGGGTATCCTGCCGGGGACAATTGGCACGCTGCAAGCCACCGAAGCGATCAAGCTCATTCTAGGCGAAGGCGAACCGCTAATCGGGCGCTTGCTGCTCTATGATGCGCTGGATATGTCCTTCGACCTGATCACGCTGCCCAAACGTCCTAACTGCCCCATGTGCGGCGAGTCACCAACTATCACCACCTTGATTGATTATGAGGATTATTGCGGAATGCCCGCCCATGCCGATAGTGAATTTCAACAAGGACGCCTGCACAATGCAAATGTGCCGGAGATGACGGTGCAACAAATCAACGAACGAATCGCCGCCGGGGAAAAGATCGTGTTGGTCGATGTACGCGAGGCGGGCGAAGTGAACATCAGCCGCATCCCCGGCGCGCTGCATATTCCCATGAGCCAACTCGATCAGCGCCAGGATGAAATTCCCCGCGATCAGCCAGTGGTGATGTTCTGTCGCGCCGGAATTCGCAGCCTCAAAGCAATTCAAACCCTGCAAGCCGCCGGTTCCGATAACCTCACCAACATGATCGGGGGAATTACCGCCTGGGCACAGGAAATTGATCCATCAATTCCGTTGTATTAGGTATGTTTTGGCACACCCTCTTTACAGCTATAATCAGGCGATAGTGGATCGCCTGTTATTTTTAGTACCCGAAAAACAAGCAGCCCATTGTATCCACCGTTATTGTTTGATTGGCTGATACGCGATCCGGTAACGTCCTGTTCCCAACGTCACTTCCACATTAGCGCCGACCTGCTCGCTATTGCGTAATGGCTGATCGTTAATCATGATGTCGCCTAGAGGCGCATCAGGCAGCACCACACAGGCCGAGGCGTTAAACGGAATCGTTATGTCGAGAGTCAACTGCCCGGTTTCGTCGATATGCCAGCCGCTTTCATAAAGGCCCGCCACCGAACGATAGCGCGCCAGCGCCCATTGGAGCGCCACATCCGGTTTAGGTGCGATCCGGGCGTGCCGGAAACCGGTCACATCATCCCCACCAGATGCAGGATTCAGCCCGCACATATCACGATACATCCATTCCACAATCGAGCCATAAGCGTAGTGATTGAGAGAGTTCATCCCCGTTGAACTGATCGATCCGTCAGCGTTGAGCGAGTCCCACCGCTCCCAGATCGTCGTCGCACCCAGATTGATCGCATACAACCATGAGGGGAAATCTTCGTTGAGCAGCAGCGTATACGCCAGATCATTCGCCCCGATGTTGGAAAGTACCCGGCAGAGATACGGCGTGCCGACAAAGCCCGTCCGCAGGTGGGCGTTATCGCTGTTGATCCGGGCAATAAAGTCACGTTCTACGCGCCCCCGGTGTTCGTCCGGCATCAAATCCATAAACAGCGCCAGCACATAGCCCGTCTGCGTCGGGATCGCCAACCGCCCGGTGGAAGTGAAATATTCCGCCTGAATCGCCGCTTTGACCTCATCCGACAAACGCCCGTAGGCATCTGCTTGCTCTGTTTTGCCTAACAAAGTCGCGGCTTTTGCAACCAACCGCGCCGAATAGCAGTAAAAAGCGGAAGCGATAAAATCGTGCGGCGTACCACCCCGGCGGGGATCAGGATAGAGCGGAGGGTCTAGCGCCAGCCAATCGCCAAAATGCGTACCTTCGGTCCAAAGTTGTTGGCCGCCGGATGCATCGTCAATCGCCTTGATGTAATCCACCCAGGCGCACATACTCTCGAATTGCTGTTCCAGAATGGCCCTATCACCGTAAAACTCATAGAGGTTCCAGGGCAGAATCGTGGCAACATCGGCCCAGGCCGTTGAGCCGCCGCCATCCAAATTCGCCATCGGGATAACGTGCGGGACCATCCCGCCCATTTTCGCCTGTTCTTTGCCCAGATCGTAGGCGAATTTGCCGAGAAATGCGCTGGAATCCATATTGAAGCACGCCGTACCGGAGAAGACCTGTATATCCCCCGTCCAACCGAGGCGCTCGTCACGCTGCGGGCAATCGGTAGGAATGTCGAGAAAATTCCCCTTTTGCCCCCACATAGCATTCCTGAACAGTTGGTTGACCTTCTCATTCGAAGTTTCGATCTCGCCGATGGTGTCCATCTGTGAATAGATCACGCAACCGGTAAAATCATCCAGATCGAGATCGCCCACCCAACCGGAGATCTTGACGTAACGGAACCCGTAAAATGTGAAATACGGTTCGACCTCCGCTTCCATGCCATCCGCGATATAGGTATATTCCGCTTTGGCCGTGCGCAGGTTATCACGGAAGAAATTCCCTTCTTGCAGCACTTCGCCAAATTGCAGATAGATGCTTGTATCCGCCGGGGCGCTCGTTTTGAAACGCAGCCAGCCGGTCATATTCTGCCCCATATCCAGCACCGTTTCTCCGGCGGGCGTATGGATCACGGCGATGGGTTTGATCGTTTCGATGATGTAAACCGGCAGGGATCGTCTGGCTTCCAACCGGGTCATATCAATGTCAATCGGTTTCACGCCAAAAGACTTATCCGGTGAAGGCACGACTTTCTCGATCCGCGCATCGTACATTTCACCATCGAAAATGTCACTCTCAATGACCGGGGAAGGTTGGACCAGCCATGAAGGATCGGTCACAACGATCAGTTCCTCCCCATTGGCTAACGTGATGTGCAGTTCGCAAAGCAGCGCAAACCGGTCCCCGTAAATGCCGACCACGCCGCCTTTATTCCCCCCATAGCGCCCCTTGTACCAGCCATTGCCCAGCATGACCGACACCAGATTCGCGCCAACCGTAAGCTGATCGGTAATGTTGAACGTCTGGTACTGAATCCACTGATCATAAGCGTTGCAGTAGGGCGTAAACAGTTCGTCATTGACCTTTGCCCCGTTCAGTTCGAAGCGATACAACCCCAGGCCGCAAATATATGCCCGCGCGGAAACGACTTCGGCGGGCAGATCGAACGTTTGATACAAGATCGGATGCAGGTGATTATCGTCGGTATCCGGCGTAATCCATACCGCCTGCCATGCTTCATCTTGCTTAGCGGTTTCAAACCAGGCGGGATCGCTGGTAGCGCTTTCGGTTTCACCCCAAACCGTGACCCGCCAATAATAACGGGTGCGCGGCTTGAGCATGAGCGACGGGCGGTAAGCCAGACTATCGATACCAGAACCCTCAACTTTGCCGCTATCGAAAACAGTCTCCGCAAAGTCATGATCATAGCTGACCTGGACTTGCGCGGCGGTTTGTATCATGTCCGGCGTATCTTCAACGATCCATGAAAAGGTCGGATTTTCGATGGCAAAGCCCAATGGGTTTACAATATGATTAGTCTTAAGATGGGTTATTTTCACAATTTACCTCTGGATGAAACTATGTTAAAAAACGCTGATATTCACATCCGTGATCCATTCGTGCTGCCGATCAGGGCGGAACAACACTATTATCTATACGGGACCACTGGCCCCGAAGCCTGGACAACTTCTGCATCGGGTCTCGATCATTACATTAGTTCCGATCTGGAAAATTGGGAAGGTCCGTTTCCAGCCTTCCGCCCCCCGACGAATTTCTGGTCAGACCGCAATTTTTGGGCCCCCGAAGTCCACGCCTATCGCGGGCGCTACTACCTGTTCGCCACATTCAAAGCTGAGGGCGTCTGCCGGGGCACACAAATCCTGGCCGCCGATGCCCCGCAGGGACCATTTTTGCCGATCAGCGATGGCCCGGTAACGCCCCGCGCTTGGGAATGCCTGGATGGAACTTTGTTTGTGGATGCCGACGATCACCCCTGGATCGTGTTTTGCCACGAATGGGTGCAGGTCGGTGATGGTGAAATCTGCGCGCTGCAATTGAGCGACGATCTGACATCCGCCACCGGCCAACCGCAGGTATTGTTCCACGCCTCCGCCGCGCCCTGGGCGTTAGAGATCAATTCAAAGGGGCGAATCGGCTATGTGACCGATGGCCCCTGGCTGCATCGCCTGACAAATGGCACGCTGCTCATGCTGTGGTCCAGTTTTGGCACAGGCGGGTATACCATTGGTATCGCACGTTCAACCTCAGGTGACATTCTCGGCCCCTGGGAACAACTGCCAGCGCCGTTATATGCCGGTGATGGTGGACACTGTATGGTGTTCCGCGATTTTGAGGGGCAGCTTTGGCTAGCCTTCCACCACCCCAATCCATCACCCGCCGAACGACCCCAGTTCGTTCCCATACGGGAAACCGAGTCATCGCTCGCAATGGCCTAACCACCGGCGCGCTTAATCTGCCTTTGGCGGCAAATGAAAAAGATCGTCAATTCGTACCGGTTGGTTGGTCGCCATCGCCCGATTCGCAGCAATGCCCATCATAATTGACGCAGCACCGTCAATATGTGAGGCAGCGCGGTTGAACGGATCGGACGGTGGTTCCGGCGCAAAAAGTTGCTCCAGCAAAATCGGATCAGCCCCGCCATGTCCGCCGCCATCGGCAACTTCAAACTCAACATCGTACCCTTCGCCAAACATCGGGAAAACGCGAATCGATGCGTGTTTGAATGGTCCTTTGCTCGCCTGGACATTGTGCGATTCACCCTGGCCCGACACCAGATTAATATTTTCAACAACACTCAATTCCACGCGCCCTGTCGTGCCGGTGATAGCGACATTCAACCCTTCCCAGGGACTATATGCCAGCAAACAGTAAGACAGGATCACACCGTTCCGGTAGCGTGCCGTGACCGCCATTGTGTCCTCAATTGTAATCGGTTCGCCAAACACATTACGATCCCGGATGTAACCGTTATCGGCTTCCGCATCAAGATACAAGCCCTGCAAAGCGGCATCCTGATCGAGCCGCAGGGCGAAAGGATCATCCTGCGCTTCGGGCACGCCAGTATAACGGCTATAGGCGTAAGTCTCCCCACGCGCGGCAGCGTTCTCCTTGCCATAAAACATCAGATCACCAAAGGCAAAAACCTGTTCGGGATAGGAATCGATCCACCAGTTAACGAGATCAAAATGGTGGGTGGCTTTATGCACCAGCAGCCCGCCGGAATTCTGCTTTTCACGATGCCAGCGCCGGAAGTAGTCCGCGCCATGATAGGTATCCAGCAGCCAGGTAAAATCCACGTTTAACGGGCGTCCAATCGTGCCCTGCATCAGCACTTCGCGGAGCTTGGTGAAGGTTGGAGCATAGCGATAATTGAAGGTGACACGCAAGTTTTTCCCGGTGCGTTCAATCGTATCAAAGATGGATTGGGCTTTTTCCGCATCAGTGGTCATGGGTTTTTCGGTGATGACATCACACCCCAATTCCATCGCCCTGTTAATGTACAGGTGGTGCGTGGCATCCATTGAAGCCACGATCACGGTGTCCAGTTTAGTTTCGGCGATCATCGCGTCGAATTGATCGGCCAGATAGGTCGGCACAGGCTCACTACCGGTTTGGCTTTGGATTTGCTGATTATGCCAATTCATGCGCGTTTGACTCAGATCGCACAGCGCAACCAACTCACACGAATCGCGGTAAGTATCCGTGATCGCATGGATGAACATCACGGCTCGCCCACCAGTCCCAACCACTGCAAAACGTTTTTTGCTACCCATCAATATCCCCTCTTAAGCAATATATGATACGCTTGAAAAATGAACGATTCATGGGGCATCTCATTTAGGCGGACGTGTACTTTGCCGGATGACCAGATCGGGCATTAATACATGCTGGTGGGGCTTATAATCTGGATCATTAATCTGTTCCAGCAAAAACTGAGATGCCAATCTGTTTTGGATGTCAAAATCAAAAGGAACAGTGGTCAACGGGGGAATAAGATAGGGAGCAATCGCATCATCATCAAAACTGACAAGCGAGACATCATCAGGAACCCGCAAACCGTGTTCGTGTAAAGCAAACAAGGCCCCCATCGCCACGTGATCGTTGACCGTCATAATGGCGGTAAATGGTTCCCCGCGCTGCAAAAACGCATAAACGCCCTCATAGCCACTTTTTATGGCATTAGCAACAGTCGAATAATCACCGATATAACTGGGGCCGGGTTCCAGACCTTGCGCCGTCAATAAATCAAGCCATGTATCATGCCGCAAACGCGGGTTGATAAAATCCAACGACCCCGTGATCTCGGCAATTTGGCGGTGTCCCAGATCGAGCAAGTGCTGGATGACCAACCGGGTAGCATATTCCTGGTTATACCCAACCCAGGTGAGTTTCGAATCCAACACATAATCACGGCGCACAATTGGAATCCCGTGACACATCGCCAACAGGTCTTGATCCGCAATATGCAATTGGGGCGCATACAGCAAGATACCATCCACCATCCGTGCCGCCGCTTTATTTAACGTATCAGCAAAACTTTCTTCGGTGCATTCGGAATAGAGCGTCGAATAGCCGGCGGCATTGATATACTGCGCCATGCGCGGCAGCACCAAGCCAAAATACACATCCATGACGATGAATTCGATGATGTTTGACTGATGGGTCGTGAGCATTTGTGCGCCCAGGTTGCGTTGATACCCCATTTTTGCCATGATGCGTTGTATGTGTAAGCGTGTATCGGGCGCAACATCAGGATGATCGTTCAATACCCGTGAAACAGTACCATACGAAACACCAGCCTCACGCGCCACATCCCGAATCGTTGGACGTTTGTTTCTCTGTTTAGTCATGAGTTTATTCCATTGAATTCTAGTTTGCTCCTAAAGCCTAACATTTTTACCTTTATAATGCATCCCTAAAATTTCGTGACCAGTCACGAACAATATAGCACGATTCTAGAAAAATGTCGATATACCGGGCCTAAACTGCTTGACAAAGGGGGAAACATCTTATATCATGAGGCTGTAACCAGTCACGGAAATTTGAATAACTGGCCCAGAAAAAGACATCAAACACGCTGTGAGCCAGTTGCATTGTAGGCACGTCGCAGCACTGATCTTCGGCAGATAATGACAGCCGGAGCGTGGCTTAACTAAAGACTTTTGAACGCCTACAAACTTACTGTAAAGGAATCTTTTTGTGGTAAACAAGTCTGGTATCGCCAAGTTTTTCAGGCACAACACCGCCGCCTATTTGTTCCTCACACCGTGGCTTTTGGGTTTTTTCGTCCTTACGCTTTACCCAATGCTCTATTCGCTGCAACTCAGTTTCACGGATTACGATTTTACACAACCCAATTCAACACAATGGATCGGGTTAGACAATTATCGGAATATGTACGCATCCGTAAGGGGCGAAACCAAATTCACCTCGTCCACAGGCGAGGAAGTGCGCGTGGACCGGTACTACAAAAAGTCGCTAGAAGTGACGTTTAGATATGTGTTCATCTCTGTGCCGCTCAAGCTGATCGTCGCCCTGGCGGTGGCGGTGCTAATGAGCCAGAAACTAAGGGGGGTATCATTTTACCGCGCCGTGTACTACATTCCCACCCTGCTCGGCGGATCGGTGGCTATCGCCGTGCTGTGGCGGAAGTTGTTCGAGAAAGAAGGTTTGGTGAATGACTTCCTGGGAACGCTCGGTTTCGCCGATCTCCCCAGTTGGATTACCAATCCGGAGTACTCGCTCTATACCCTCATTTTGCTAACGGTGTGGCAATTCGGCTCGTCGATGATTATCTTCCTGGCCGGACTGAAGCAAATTCCGCAAGAGTATTACGAAGCGGCCAGCGTGGATGGCGCGAATAAGGTACGGCAATTTATCTCGATAACCATTCCCTTACTCTCCCCGGTGATTTTGTTCAACCTGATCATGCAGATCATCTACGCCTTCCAGTCGTTCACCCAGGCGTATATCATCGGCGGCGGCAAGGGCGGCGTACTCAACTCCACCTTGTTCTATACCCTCCACCTGTATATTCAGGGATGGACTTACCACGAGCTAGGGTATGCGTCAGCTATGGCCTGGATACTCCTGCTCATCATCGGGGGCATCACGGCAGTTATCTTCATCTCATCGCGGTGGTGGGTATCATATGGGACGGGGGAATAACATGAAAAACAGCACACTGATACGCCACACGTTGACCCATCTGTTTATCATCGCCCTGGGGTTGATTATGATCTACCCTATCGTCTGGATGATCGTCAGTTCATTCAAACCCAATAATATGATCTTCAGCGATCCGGGCCTCATTCCAAAAGCTGTCACCACAGACAATTACATCAGTGGGTGGAAAGGTTATGCAGGTACGACCTTTGGGACGTTCTTTATAAATGCGCTCACCATCTGCGCCTTAGCCATTATCGGGAATCTGATCTCTTGCACGATGGCCGCATACGCCTTTGCCCGGCTCAAATTCACGGGTCGGGGACTCTGGTTTGCCATCATGATGGGCACGATGATGCTCCCTGGACATGTCACGCTCGTACCGCGCTATGTCATGTTCAATACGTTTGGGTGGGTGGGTTCGATTCTCCCGCTCGTCGTGCCCAAATTCCTCGCAACAGACGCCTTCTTCGTATTCCTGCTGGTGCAATTTATACGGAGTCTGCCAAAAGAGATCGAGGAAGCGGCAATCATCGACGGATGCGGAAAATTCGGCGTATTCCTGCGGATCGTCGTACCGCTCGCGTTCCCGGCGATGGTAACGACTGCGCTGTTCACATTCCTGTGGACATGGGATGACTTTTTCAACCACCTGCTATACCTCACCCGCCCGGATACGTTTACCGTATCGAGAGCGTTACGCACGTTCGTCGGCGATGCAGGCGCGGTCAACAACTGGGGGGGCGCGCTGGCAATGGGCACACTCTCGATCATTCCCGCCTTCATCCTGTTCTTCTCGCTACAAAAATACTTCGTACAGGGTATCTCGACCACAGGCCTAAAAGGTTAATACACTGACAGGAGAAACTATATGAAATGATGCCAAGTGACGTGTTTCGAATTTATTCGCTGAAACTATTATGCCTAAACAGGAGAATTCTAAAGATGAGAAAAACTTACGTCATCACCCTCGTGACATTGATTGTTGTGATGCTTGGCGCGTTTGTTGCGCCAATCGGGGCACAGGACGACACGCTGCCCGCTTATACCGGCGAAACCACTGAACTCCGTATGAGTTGGTGGGGTAATGATGACCGCGCTGAACGTACCCTGAAAGTGATCGAACTGTTTGAAGCTGCGTATCCCGACATCAAAGTCATCGGCGAGCCGAATGGCGGCGCAGGCGACCACTTCCAGATTCTCGACACCCAGATCGCAGCCAACGACGCCCCCGATATTATCCAATTCGGTGGCAACTGGCCCGACTACACCCAGTACCTTGAGCCGCTCAACAACTACCTCGGCGCGCAGCTCATGATCGACACGCCTGCAACATTTGATCAGGCGGCGTTTATCCCCGCGACTGACGCCGATGGTAATCTCTACGCCATCAGCCTCGGCACAAACACCCTCGTTCTCGCCTTCAACAAGACGATGATCGAAGCCGCCGGTGTCGATCTTCCCGCCTTCAACCTGACCTGGGAAGAGTTCATGGACTATGGCCGGACACTTAAAGAAGTCCTGCCCGATGGTGTCGCACCATTCGTAGACAACAGCACCAACACCGCGAACTACATGAGCTTTTTCTTCACACAACAGAGTACGCCGATCTGGACGCTGGACGACGGCGGGAAATCCTATGCAACCCTCGAATCAGCCCAGAAATGGCTGCAAATGTGGGCCGATATGCGCGCAGAAGGGTTGATCCCCGACGCGGATACCACCTACAC
>JAFGJA010000327.1 GCA_016929355.1 Anaerolineae bacterium
CAGATGGGCCGCGAACGCTCCGGCTATTACGGGCTGGATATTCTGACCAATCAGAGCATCCCCAGCGTGACCTTTGTCCGGCAAGACATTCCCGCGCCGGAAAAAGACATGGAATTGGATGGGGGCTATCACATCATCGATCTGATTCCCGCCCGCCAACTGATCATCGGTGGTTTTAATCTGCAACGGCTGCCCGGCCTGGCCCAGAACATTATTGTGCAGGATGTGACCTCATTGTACCTGCTCGAACGGCAGCAGGACGGCGGTACACGGTTGCTGGTCCGGCATCGCGCGTTCAGCTATGGCTTGCCCGGCACGATCTTCAACAAGGGCTACGAACTGGCATATTTTATGTTCGCGTCACAGCAGCTTGACCAACTCAAGCAGCACGCCCAAAGTATGAAACATCTATAAAAATCAGTCAGCAGATCGCAACTCCGTTTTGTACAGCGCGTAATAGGCATTAGAAAGCACGCGGCATACCAGCACACGGAGAGAGAATCGTGGACAATCAAAAACGCCTGTACCGTTCCGCCGAAGAGCGCATGTTCGCGGGAGTCTGTGGGGGCATTGCGGAATATCTGGATGTTGATCCGACGTTGGTCCGACTCGTGTTCGCCGCGCTCGTACTGATGGGTGGGCCAGGAATTATCGTCTATATCGTGTTAATGCTGATCGTGCCGGAAGAACCTGTACAGAAATGGAAAGCCAAGCGACCGTACAGCGACGACTACGAACCGGCCTATGATGAGGCAGATGATACGGCCTCGCCGGTGATCCGTTCAGTGACTCGCGTTGAAGAACCGGAAGAGATTCAAATCCCGCCCTCAAGAGAAAATAGCGACAGTCAAGCCGCAACTAACACCAACCCTGGCGAGGAATAAGCCCGCAGTCGCTAGGGTTGGACCCTATCATCATTTTTAGCTTTACCTTCTGCCGCCCGTCGCAGCGCGCCCACCTGCTGTTGAATATCGCGCAGATAATCGCCATGCAAGGGATAGATCACCAACAGCGCAATGCCCAATAGCAGCCCGATCAAAGGCAGGACTGCCAGAAAAATACGAATGATCTGGCTCACGGCAGCAGGTTGAGCATCCACATCCGACAACGTAACTTCAATATTGCCATCGGTTGCTATATCAATCACTGCATCAGAGGGTTCAACTTTCGAGATCACGACAGATTCACTTTCACCTGACACTAACGAACGATTGATCATCAACGTACAAGTATCACCTGTTGGCATTTTAGGATCAGGCGTCAATTCATAAATTTGGGATTCCCCCTTCACTGGCAGAGTATCATCTAACACCGAATACTGTTCACCAGTCGGCTCGCACACCAACGTCGCCCACTCTCCCGACACATTCACACTTTCTGCAAAGGTAATGCGCCACGATGCATCTGCGTTTGTATCATAACTGACCAGTGCCAGACCAATACCCAAAATCAATCCGACAACGCCTGGAGGAAATCGAAAGACGAATCCGAGGATGCCTCGATACATTCCCTCACGACGTTGACCGGTACTAACGTAATCCTCATCAATCAACTCCGCAAAGATCATATCTGGTCCCAAAATTGTGCCGCCAATTGCACCGCCCAAAAATACCAAAATGATCCTGACAATTCGAATATCGGTTGTGAACAGTAATGGCACGGCCAACGTCGCTGCAATCACCATTGACATAAGCATGGCCGCGCGCGTACCTTTTCGTTTAACAATATATTGCCATACAATCACCGAAATACCCGACGTACCCAACAACGCAATCAAAAGTGGGGTGAGGTCTGCTTCTTTAATTCTCAACACATATTTACCATAAAACGGCAGCACCGCTAGCAACGCCGCCAGGATAAAACGCATGGTAAAATTGATACCGATCACGATCAAAAAAGTTCGATTGCTAAAGACAATCCGAATTTGCTCTCTCCATGAAGGCATCTCTTGCTCGGCAAATGCGGGATTTTCTTGAATGCCGATCAGGGACGCGAGGTTGAAGATCGCGGCCAATATACCCCACAACACCGCCAGTGCTCCCCAACCCCATTCACCGTAAATCGTGGGGGTGAACGCTACTGCCAGCGCCGTTCCCATGATAAATCCGATCAACTGCCGCGCACTCGATCCCCCCGCGCGTTTCTCCGTTTCCTGGTATAGTTCGGGAAACAGCGCATCCATATTTAACGTGACAATGGATTGCAGCATGTCGTAAAAGCTAATGATCACCAAAAAATAGACAAGTAATGCTATCGTATTCCCATCCTCGAATGGCGGGAGCCAAACCAGCACAAACGCGATAGAGGTCGGAATCGCCAACACGCCAATGAAAAAACGCCGCCGCCCCCAGCGCGTACTGGTGCGATCCGAGAGCCAGCCCGCCACCGGATCGTTAACCGCGTTCCAGAAACTAAATGCGAACCACCCGATTCCTACCCATTCAGGGGGAACCCCTTTCACATCCGTATAAAAATACTGGACATACGTATTAAACGTCCAATAGGTGAGCAACCCCGCCGCATTGCCTAACGAATAAAACACCGTGCGCCAAAATGTCATCCGGGCCGGTGTGTAGTATTCCTGTACCATATTTTCCGCTATGTCGGTTACGCCGTGATCACTCAATTGATTTTCCTTGGATTTTGCTTTTCTCTGTGTTCTTTGTGTTTCTGTGGTGAAATCAATTCCCCGCCCGCACCAAGACCAACGACAACATATACGCGCCGGACGTTTCACCGTCTTCGCGCTCAAAACGCGAGGCCACCAGAATATACATATCGTCGCGTGGCAGTACAAAGCGTTCAATCAATGAGTCTTTTTCGCCCCCGCCGCCATCATCATCAAACGCGATCTGCTTGCGGTCACTATCATAAAGCGTCACCAACGAATCGAGATTGCCAGTGGTGCGCCCCATTTCAATCGTGATCACATCACCTTCTTGCCCAAAAAACACATATTCCTCTGCGACGCGCGAATCATCGATTACGCCGCTCACCGCCGCGCCATACACGATCTCCAACGCGCGTCCCCCGACCACACCGGATCGCCCATTCAGTTCGAGCATGAACTCGCCTTTGGTTTGACCCTCAGCTTCATAAGCCCGTGTCGCCAGCAGGTAATATACGCCCGTGCGCGGGATCGTAAACGCCGCAATCCGCGCATTGCGATTTTCACCGCTATTTTCATCCTGAGCCAATTCGACTTGCTGCGCATCAAACAATTTTAGCGTGGGATCAAGGTTGCCCGATTCGTTATTCAGCGTAATCGTGACCACATCCCCGCGCGAGGCATCAAAGCGGAAATAACGTGCGCTCACCTCGTCGCTAATTTCGCCGGTCACGCTCATGCCGTAGTCAATCAGCCGCGCCATATCCAGGCTCGCGCCCAACGCCTCCGGCGGCGTCAAAGACACCGAAAGTACGTAATTGCCCTCGGTATCCCCGGCTTTATCGCCAAAGCGTGTCGCAGCGATCAGATACACATCATCATCCAGCACCAGGTAATTGCTAATTCCGGCATCCAACGTGCCTTCTGCTAGCGGATCGTCATCATTCGAGATCAGCACCACGCCATCCGTCGTGACCAAATCCACGCGCGGATCAAGATCGCCAGAAATGCGTCCCATCGTTACATTGATCACATCGCCACGCTGCGCGCGCAAAAAATAGAACTGAATGGGATCATCTTGCGTGACACGGCCCAAAACGCTCTCGCCATAGGCCAGTACCGCATCCTCGGTCATCCCCGCCCCGATGCGCTCCAACAACAGCGTATAATCGCCTGCCGTGCTGCCGTGTTCCTGACCGAACCGGGTCACGATCACGAAATAGCGCCCGGTAATGGGCAGGCGCGTAAACGCGATCCGCGCATCCATCCCCGGCCCGTCATCGTCGCTCACCGCTAAGATCACACCCTGCTCATCCGTCAATAGCAGCACCGGGTCCAGATCGCCCTCGGTGCGTGCCAGGGTGATCGCGATCATGTCTTCGGCCTGTCCATCAAACGCATAAATTTGCCGGAAACTCTCGTCATCTAACACGCCGGATGCCAGATCGCCAAACGAAATCGAGATCGCGCCCTGCTGGTGTCGCACGGCATAAGCTAAGGGAACGGATCGCAACCATAGCCCACTCATGACCGTGATTACACTGATCATGATCAGCCATCGGACTGCGATCCGTCCCCAACGCGCACTAGTTAGCCACATGAACGACTCAGTTATATCCCCACTACGAATCACGCGATAACGTAATGGAGAACGTACCAATAGTATTTTCGCGCTCCATCCCGTAACGATTCACGGCGATCAGGTATTTGCCCGTTTGTGGCAAAATGATCCCGCTCAAGATCGGCGCATACGTGCCCCCGGTGGGCGCATCATCGTTATTGGCGATCTCAAACCACTGATCGCCTACCGACTGGTACAGATGCAGCACCGGGTCCAGCGTGCCGGTCAGCACATCGATCTCAATTGTGATCACATCGCCCGCCGTGCCATTGAAGACATAAAACAGCAGGTATTGATCATCGCTGATTTCACCAACCAACGTTTGATCGTAATTGATCGGCACCGTGCCCGTACTAACACCCTCTACCGCGTCTTCCGCTTCGAGTTGCAGCGTGAGTTCATAGTCACCCTCGGTGGTTGGCGCATCCGGTCCGACATAGCGCGACGCAACGAGCGTATAACGGCCATCGGCGGGCAGCACTGTCACAATCTGCGAATTGCGGACAATGCCCGGATTGATGTCATCATTCGCATCGATCACCTCGCCGTTGGCATCCTGCAATTCGAGGTAACAATCCAACTCCGATCCTGCCGCAGCTTCTAAGGTGATCTGCACGCGATCTCCTGCCGCTCCGGTGAATTCGTACAAGCGGCTGACCTGCTGATCGGTGATCGTGCCGCTCACCGTATCACCGTAAACAAGGGCGGTTGTGCCCGCAATGATGCCGGTTTCCGCACCAGTTTCGTCCTCGGTTGCACCATCTGTCCCGGTATCAATCGGCTCGGCCTGCTCGCCCTGGGTTTGCGTCAGCGCCACAATATACCCACCTGATGCATCCACCGGGCCAAAGCGCGGCGCAACAAACACGGCGTATTGCCCGGTATTGGTCAGCGTGACACCGGTTAATGTGCCCGAACCACTGGAAATGATCTCATTCAGATTCTTGTCCGCCAGGATCACAATCGTGTCCAGGCCAGCGTCCGCCGTGACCGACAGATCAACCCGCGATCCTGCCGACGCCGGAAACACATACACATCCGCGCCGCCGTTAAAGGTCGCTTGCGCGGGTGTGCCCGGCACGAGGCGCACCGTCGCCAATTCGCCCACCAATGACTCATCCGACACATTCGGCAGATTCGTCACGTCATCGCCCGCAGTGCCCGGCGTATCACCGTCTACCGGACCGGTCAGCGTTAGCGTGTACGGCCCGGACGAATCGCCTAAATCTTGATCAAAGCGCGTGGCAACCACCGCATAGTAGCCGGTGCGATCCAGC
>JAFGJA010000328.1 GCA_016929355.1 Anaerolineae bacterium
CCGCTCACGGATGAATCGGACATTTCTAAGGGGTTGAAAGCGAGTTGATTGAGCGCTATCGTCAGGCTGGCGCGCTGGGCGGCAATCAGCGTCTCATCTTTGCCCGCCGCGATCCGGTCCAGCACGTTTTTGAACAGCATCCGGTACGCATTATGGAACCGGCTTTGCACCTCGCGCGCGTGTGCGGCTGGATCGATGGCCGGTGGTGGCGTGATGTTGGGTTGGAGACTGTTCGCCGCCGGACTCGTTATCAGATTATGGGTTTGGCCGGGGCGAGTGGGTTGGGTTTTGAACCGTTCCGGTTCGTCCGCTTGGGCCTGGGTGGGTTGGGTTTGGTCCAGGGGTGTTTCTGGTGGCAAGTGATCCGTTTGCGGCTGGGATTGGGCGGGATTGTTAAGCATTTTTGTATCGTTCAACAATTTGATATGGCGGCGTCGCCAGGGCATCACTTCTTCGCGCAGCAAGTCGAGCGTTTCGGTAGCGCCACTCAACCGCACATGGATCGCGCCTTTAGCGCCCGCGTTCATGCTGTGGACTGTGACCGGCGCGGCTTTTTGCCCGCTCAGTTCGTTGATCGCATTTTGCAGATCGGTGATCGCGCTCAAAAACGGCCCGACTTGTTCGACCAGCACGGTAGTCGTCAGGCGTTTATCGGCGCGTTTGTCGGTATCGATCAGGATCAGCGTATCAATGGCCGAGGCATGAATCACCATGATCAGATGGCCGAGGCGCAAATAATCGCCGTTGCGCAGCTTGTGCGGCTGGCGCGGTTCGAGTTTATTTTCATTGAGCCATGTTCCGTTGACGCTGCCCAGGTCTTCGATCAGGGCCTGTTCATCGGACAGACGGATCAGCGCATGGCGGCGCGAAACGCCCATTTTTTGCCCGCGATAAGCATTTAGATCAACCGTTGGTGTCGCTTCGCCGGGGGCGCTGCGGCCTAATACAATCTCCGTTTGCCGCCGCACGAAAAGCGGGCGATCATGCCCGGCGATAGAAAAGACAATCGTTCCCGCCTGTTCAAGCTGCGCTTTTTCGCTGGGTTTTTCCAGCGATGTGACGGGTTGAGCATCCGGCACGAGATCGTCAACGGGGATGGTCGATGGAAAGACTAAGCCACACTCAGCGCAGCGCGTGGCTTGCAGCGCGTTGCTATGGCCGCATCGTGGGCAGTACAGCACATTCAATTGATTATCGGTCATAATTGGTCGCTTTTCCTACTTATGGTTGGTTCCCGTAACCCGGCACTTATGATATGTATAGTGAATCTATAATGAATTGTACAAGGTCTTGCGGCCTGCCACAACTCAACTCAGGTCATAGGCTGCATTTCAATTTAGTTCACATGTTTTGGCGTAGGGACGGACCGCCCGTGTGCGGGAACACACATGGGTGCTCCTCTACATGAACTTTCGCGCAATGCACCCGCAAATTTTTGAGAATTTGCCCATTTCGCTCGACCCGCATACACTAACTAAAACACTGCCTTTACTGCCTACGGGTAAATGTTATGAGCACTGTACACCATATAAAATTAGGTCCTTTTGATACGGATGCTGATCTGATTCAGCAAGGCCGCAGTCCACATGGACGTTGGCGCGCGGGGTATCGGCGGGGTGATGCGCCGCTTTCTGAGGGGGAATCGACGCCGGTTGTGTTGATCGTGCGTCAGGATGGCGAACGGTTAGCGTTTGCGATTGCGGAAGGTCCGGCGGCGGTAGTGCTGGCCGAACGGTTAGCCGATCATCTCTGGATGGTGGAGAGCACCAACGGCGATTGGCCGGAAAATTTGCGCGATTGGTTGGACAATACCGCGCAGTGGGCCGACGCGCCTGCCGGACGGACCGGGTTCATCTGTGGGCGCATTGAACGGGGGATTCCCGGCGGGCGAGTCTATCTCGCCTGGTTGGGGATGAACGGGCTTCGGTTGCTCAACCGCGCGGACCTGGCGGTTGATCTGGATACGGTGATCGATCCCGATGAAGGCTGGACGCGCGACCAAGGCCCGGAACCCGAAGGCATGGCGCTGCACGCTTACCGGGGGAGTTTGTTCGGTTTAGAGCGCTTGATCGTGCTCACGACGGCAGCTTATGCCCTGTTTGACGATCTGCCGGACATGGCGAATCCTGAGTTAGCGCGGGCCTTTGCGGATTGGGCGGCGGAATCGGAACAGGATTTAGCCATTTTTGATCTGCGCTTGCACCCGGTTCTGAACGAGCCAAACAGCATTGCCGTTGATTATACGTGGGTCACGCCCGATCAGGTGCAGTTAAGCTGGCGACCTTCGCCCAATGCCACCGCTTACCGGATCGAGGATGCGTCTTTGCCCGCTTTTGACGACGCGACATTGATCGCGGAACTGACCGACGGGCGGCAGGCGTCTTACCAGATTTCACCCCCCACCGATGCGCCCCGGTATTACCGCGTGATCCCGTTGAATCAAGGCGTGGCGGGAACACCCAGCGAGCCGATCTGTCCCACGCCGATTTTGCTCAATGCGCCGATCATGTCCGGGGTAAAGTGGTCCGATGATGGCGGCTATTCGCTGTCCTGGACTCCGATGCTCCAGGCGACCAGTTACGAAGTGCAAAGCTCGTTTGATCCCGATTTCCAGGGCCACGATAACCAGATCGTCTATCGCGGCGATTTGCCGGAAACGTTTTTGCCGCATACCACGCCGCCCGGCCAGTATTATCGCGTGCGCGCGCTCAATGCGTTATATGCGCCCCGGATGCCTTCCCCCTGGAGCGATGGGGTGCGTTCGCCGCTCCGTTTACCTGCGCCCGTGTTCATGCGCGTGACGCAGGATCGGCTGGAATGGGAGCCGGTGCGCGGCGCGCAGCAGTACGTGGTGCGCGTGACCACCACCGACAAAACCGGCGCGGATCACGACGAAGATGTCGCCATGCGCGATACCGGGTGTGTGGTTGCCGCGCAGCGTGCCATCTACCATGTGCGCGCGTTTCGCCGCCCCGGTGATGATCGTACCGCCAGCGAATGGAGCGATCCGGTTACGCTGTCGCCCGCCGCCGAAACTGCCCCCACGTTTTCGGCGCGCCGGATCAGTGGTTTGTTGGCGGCGATTGCTATTGTGGCCGCGCTGGTCGGCATTACGCTCGGTTGGGTGGGGATCGAAGCCTATAATAATTGGAGTGCGACCTCAACCCCGACACGCATCCCGCAAACTGTGCTGGATGTGACGCAGGCGGCGGGCACGCAAAGCGCGCACAACGCCACCGCGATCCAGCGCACCGAGGAATTTGTATTCGGGCAAACGGCAACGGCGGCCTTATTCACCGCCACGCCGACGCCCACCGCCACGCCCAATGCGACTCTGACCGTCCAGGCGGAATTTGAAACGCGGCTCACGGCCACGGCGGGCCACTTTACCGCCACGCCGACGCCCATCGATCCGGCTGATCGGACGGCGACCTTTGTGGCGGCGTATACATCTGAATTTGCTGTAGACATCGCGGCAACGCAGGCGTTATGGACCGCCACGCCGACGCCCATCGATCCGGCTGATCTGACGGCG
>JAFGJA010000329.1 GCA_016929355.1 Anaerolineae bacterium
GGAACCAGGCTGCGCCCTCCGGGATAGTCGCAATCTTGGGCAGCAGGCGCATAATGCTGTGCGCGGTCACGCTCTTGCCGCAGCCGGATTCACCAACCAGGCCGAGCGTTTCACCGTTGCGCACATTGAATGTCACACCGTCGATCCCGCGCACAATACCATCCAGCGTTTTGAAATGCACTTTCAGGTTGTTGATTTCGAGAATGTTTTCAGGTTGCATGGTAGTCAATTCCCCCCATCACACAGTATAGGGATCGGCGGCATCACGCAGACCGTCACCCAAAAAGCTGAATGCCAGCATCACGATCAGCATCACAATCGCGGGTAATGTCACCCAGGGATAGAGCGCAAACGCGCTCAGGCTCAGGTCTTGCGCTTCTTTGAGCAGCACGCCCCAACTGGTGATCGGCGGGCGCAGCCCCAGGCCGAGAAAGCTCAACGATGTTTCCGCCAGGATCATCGCCGGGAGCGACAGCGTCGTGACCACGATAATCTGGCCGATGGTCGCCGGGATCAGGTGTTTGAAAATAATGCGCGAATCGCTGGCCCCGGCTAACCGCGCCGCCATGACGTAATCACTCTGGCGCAGCGAAAGCACCTGCCCGCGCAACTGCCGCGCTAACCACGTCCAGCCAATCACGGAGAGGATCAGGGTCACGGCGAAATAGCGCTCCGTCTGCGACCAATTTTGGGGAATTGCCGCCGAAAGCGCCATCCATAACGGGATCGAGGGAAAGGCGCGCACGATTTCGATCAGGCGTTGGATGATTTCATCCACCCAACCACCGTAATAACCGGAAGCGATCCCTAAGATCGTGCCCAACGTCAGGCTCAAGGCTACCCCAATCAGCCCAATGAACAACGACACCCGCGCCCCCAATACGATCCGCGAGAACAAGTCCCGGCCCTGGCTGTCACGCCCCATCAGGCTCACCACACCTTCCGGTGTGCCAAACAGATGCACATCGGTCTTGATCGCGTCAAAAAATGGATTTCCCGGAATCAGATCATATTCTTCACCGGACGCAAAGAACTTGAGATAGATTTTCTCATCGGTGGTGACATGGGTTTTCTTCAACGTCACCGGATCGCGGCCCGATTCGACCCCGTAGATATACGGACGCGGTACGATCCCGTCCAGTTCAAAGTGAACACGTTGCGGCGGCAGGAAAATCAGATCAATGTCGCGGGTGGTCAGCCCATAGGGCGCGACAAAGTTCGCAAACAGCGCCACGAGGTAATAGAGCGCGACAATGATACCGCCAATAATCGCCGCCCGGTTGCGCCGGAAACGCCGCCAGATCATAGTCCACTGCGACGCCGCAAATTTAGCTTCTTCCTCGGTCAAGGAACGAAGTTCGGCATCCGCTTCGCGCGCGGCATCCGTTTCGGCCAACCGCCGGTAAATGTCTTGCAATTGGCGCGACTGCTCCTCGACAGAGGACATCGTAGGGGGGTGTAAATTCGCATCGCTCATGAGTACACAATCCGGGGGTCTAGCCAGCCAAGGATCAGGTCCGCGACCAGATTCGAAATCAGCAGCATCACGGACATCAACAAAAGAAAGGTTCCAGCCACGTACATATCCTGACTCAACAGCGCGTGCAGGAATAACGGGCCGGTTGTGGGAACCGATAACACGACTCCCACCAGAATCGAGGATGAGATCATCTTCGGGATTTCCATCGCCAACACACTCACCACCGGGTTCAGCGCCGAACGCACCACATATTTATTGATCACCTTGCGTTCCGCCAACCCTTTAGCGCGCGCCGTTGTCACATACTGCTGGTTCATCGTGTCGAGCATCCCATTACGCATAATACGCATGATCTGCGCCGTACTCGCTAACCCCAGAATGATCGCTGCCGGCCATAAATGGAGGAAATAATCCCACGTTTTGGACCAACTATCCGGCGCATTGACATACTGCTGCGATTGATCCCCCGTAACACTAATATCGAACACAATCGTCCCGATATAAATCCAGATCAACGCCAATAAAAACCCCGGCACGGATAGCCCAAAAAAGGCCAGTGTCGAGAGCAGCGTATCGCCCAAAGAATATTGGTGCGTGGCCGAATAAATACCGATTGGGATCGCCAACGCAAACATCACAAATAGCGAACACGTCCCCAACAGCAGCGTATAGTTGATCGGTTCGTCGACCAAATCCCAGACCTCGACACTCCACTCATACGAGTAGCCAAAGTCACCTTTGGGAAACCCGGAAATCCAGGTCCAATACCGGACTAAAAATGGTTCGTCTAGCCCGTAACGTTCGCGTAGCAATTGGGCTTGTTCATTACTCATGCCACCGCCACTGGTCCCTTGCACCGCCTGTAACGTACTTAAGTAGTCACCGGGCGGCAGTTGGATGATCACGAACGAAATGAACGAGATCGCCACCAGCATCGGTATCATCGCCAGCATACGCCGGATAATATATGCAACCATGATGAAATCCTCGACTTACTGAATGTGATTAGGTGAACAGACCGAGTCAATCAAGCGCAGGATTTCCCCGGCCTGTCCGTCACGGCAGGCGTTCAGCCCGCCCTGGCTTTCGCTCACTGTAAAGCTCACTGTAAAAAGGAACCAATGCGCCCCAACGGAGGCTCACCAGGAGCCTCCGCCTACAGCAAACCAGCAAGCTAACGACCTACTCCGCAAAGTAGAAGTGCGCAGGATCAAGCGTGCCGGGGGTCATGATGATCCAGTCGGCGGTGTGGGTGTCGGGAACATTCATGAAGTTGTTCTTGACCACAACCGGGTTCGGGACCATCCCCACCGTGCCAACCGTAAACAGTTGTTCGGTAGAAATGCGCACGATCTTCTTGCCGATTTCAACCTGCTCAGCAGGATCGGTGCTGGCTTTGTACTGGTCGTAGAGGTCCATCACTTCTTTGATGAAAGCCGGTGGTTCTTCGCCTTGCTCGCCACCGCTCTTGTACCAGATACCAAACGCCGGACCCATCCAGGAACGTTCGTCGAAGGGGAAGAGGTAGATCGGGTCAACCATCGGCACCAGGCCGCGATCCGTTGTCCAGGTGGCAACCATCACTTCGTTGCCGCCCGCGCGCGCCCAGAAAGCATCGCGCGTTTCGAGTTCAAGCTGGGTCTTCACACCGATAGCATTCCACCATTCGGCGATCAGTTCCATCGATTCCTGCACGCCCGTGCCGGAGCTGGACGTTTCGATCACGATCAGCAGTTCGGAACCATCGGCGAAGGTACGGAACCCGTCATCGCCCTTGACCAAACCGAGTTCATCCAGGATCGCTTCAGCCGCCGCCGGATCGTATTCGCCGTTCACATTCTCAATGTCTTCCTGGTAGTACGGGGAAGAAGTCACCACGGTTTCGGTACGCGGCACACCCTGGCCCAAGAAGGCCACTTCGTTGATGGTGTCGCGGTCAATGGCGATGGACATCGCCTGGCGGAATTCAAAAGTCTGGAACAGTTCGCGGTACTTCGCGTCGGGGTAGCTCATGTTGAACCACAACGTTGCACCGGACGCCTGCGCCTGCGGCCACATCAGCATGTGGTAGTCATTCGCTTCGGCATTTTCCATATAGACCGGGAACTGCGACAGATCCATACCACGCGCCTGCATACTGAGTTCGCCCGCGATACCCATCACGTTGATCGCCGCGTTGCCTTCGACGAGGTGGAAGTACAGTTGGTCAATATAGGGCAGTTGGTTGCCTTCTTCGTCCACCGCGTAGTAGTAGGGATTCCGTTCGGCGATCATGTCCGCACCGGCGTCAAACTGGACGATCTTCCAGGCGGTCATCACGGGGCGATCCACGTTGTAATCGGTGGCGGCGGCTTCAAAGTCTTCATAGGTCACGCCATCGGTCAGGGCCGGGTGGAATTGTTCGAGATAGTGCTTGGGGGCATAGAAGCCGAAGCGCTCGAAGCCCAGCGGCCACTGGTTGCCATGGAAGGCCAAACCAACCGTTTCGGCCAGACCATTCGGCGAGGAAAACTTCAGGGTGATCGTGCTATCATCGATCTTGACCAGTTCTTCCAAAATCTGCCATTCAGTGTGAACAGCGGCGGTGATTTCAGGATCATTTTCGATATATTCCCACCAGAAGATGATGTCGTCAACGGTCCAGAGTACACCATCAGACCACTTCA